>CALGIR010000249.1 GCA_937915475.1 uncultured Bacteroidales bacterium | reverse complement strand
ATGCCCATCGGGGGGAAGCTCCAAGTCGGTAAAATCATTGTAGTTCTGGTTCCAAAGCTTGTTAATCTCCTGAATCGACCCATACTTGGTTTTTAGGTAGGATATAAATCGGTCCTTAACCCCAACGCCATAATCGGCCTGATGGGCAAGCCACGAGAATACGCCTATCTCGTTGCAGAGTTGTATCATGATTATAGGTCCACCCTTTGATAACTGGAGGCTACTTATCAATGGCATAATGTTATCGTACCATAGCCCAACCTTTTCTAGGTAAATAGGGTTGAATAAATTTACCCCATCGCTCATTACCTTTTCGCCCTTGCGGTTACGCATCTTCACCTTGTCCTCGTATTTTTCCATAAACCAGTCGGGTAAGCCAGCACCCCGAAACTCGGCCAGGATAAAAGGACCAGGTTTTACTATGCATTTCAATCCATGGCTTTGGCAAAGTTGCAGCCAGCCGTTCAGATCTTTTTCGGGGCAAGTTGTTCCGTCGAAATCAAATTCTCCTTCATTCGCTTCATGCCAAGCCCAGGGAACGTATGCGCTAATGGTATTTAGGCCAGCTTCCTTTGCGGCAACTATATGCTTCTCCCAAAGCTCCCGTTTGATTCTGAAGTATTGAATCTCCCCAGAGTTAAGAAACACCTTACGGTTGTTGAGGTAGAAATAATCTTCTTTTATAGTAAATGACATATGTTTTTATTTTTAACTTTTGTTATCACGCTCCAAGTTTCTTTGTTTTGTACCTCAGGATAAAGAAGAGCGAAAAGATACAGAGTAGTAAAGGCAATCCAATTTCCACAATACGCATCATCAGTAGAGTATATGGAGTTTGTTTTTTGAGGGGTGCAATTTTGTTCTCAATTTCACTAAGGCTTTGGTTAACAGTAGATAATGGTTCAGAAGCATCAATGCTGGCAAGTTTGCTATTAACCCATGCAATGTTCTCCATTAGCTCATCGTAGTGTTCTCTGCTGTTCTTGGTTTCAAGTGATTTTGTTTCCAAATGCATCAGTAGTTCAAATGCGTATACCCTAGCCTTTACTAGCTTTGTTTGCAGTGCTAAGGAGACAATCTTTTTATCTAAAACATCGACTTGTAAAGAATCGGTAGTTGATTTTAGACTGGGCAACTTGAACTTTAATCCTTCTAAATTTTTCACAGTGGATTCTGTAATTGCGGCTGCATTGGTTAAAATGGCTCTCTTTTCTCCCTGTAATTCAGATAGATTTTTTATTTCAAGTTTTTCCCATTTCTCCGATTCTTTTTTAAGATAGGTCAGATAATCTTTCGATTCCTCAAGCGCATTGGAATGCTGCGAGTTAATCCAGTTATAGGTTTTGCCATTGTCAGGGCTTAAGGTGCTTTCGTTTTGCCAGAATTGAACCTTACTGCGCATCTCCTTAATACTCCCTTGAATATCGTCAACTTTGGTAACCTGTGTTTGATCGAACATGGTAAAAACAATGAGCGCTCCCGCAACAAAGCTTGCAAGTGCGGTTCCCATTTTTATAAACCACCAGAATACGGAATAAAAGCTCCCCTCGGTACGATAACCCGTTTTCAAATCATCCTCATCG
>CALGIR010000248.1 GCA_937915475.1 uncultured Bacteroidales bacterium | reverse complement strand
GTTTGCAGCGGTACCCGTTGGTTGATGAACTTGATGTACATTGTCGTAGGTGTAACCTAACAGTTTGTCTCTTAAACTATTCATATGCTGTATATCAGAAGGGTTACTGCCCTCATTGGAAGCGATTCCCATTCCTGTTTTAAGCCAGATATCGGAGGAAGTTAGGTCACGCTCATAGGTAATAATTTTGGCCACCTGATCTTCAACGTGCTTATCCGTCTCTGCTGAGAACCTGCCTATAAAAGCCTCGGCATAGGAATCGGTACCCACAATGTGTCCATAGGCGGCATCGCTATCGCCTGATTTGTTCAAGGGCATTATGTGCTGGCTGTCACCAATTAGCAAAACAAAAACTAAACCTTCCTCGCTATTATACTGATCAGTAATGTATGCTTTTAAAGCTGTAGGCGTTCCTCCTGCTTCGGTATAGCTAACAAGCCTTGTGGGCTGTCCTTTTTGATTTTTCCAGTTCACAAGAGGCTTAACTGCTTCCATGTAGTCTGCATGAGCAACCACAAGCATAAAGCCTTCCTCGTCGATGGGAGTATATTTTGCAGAAGAGGCATAGTTTAGAAAATTGCGGTTATAAATATTATGAAACTCAGCCAAAACCTCTGATTTAGTTCTTTCATCGATAAACTCATTGATACCCTTGGTTTGTTTTGCAACAATGGTAACCGTAATATCCCTATAAACTCTTAAAGTTTTTGTTACAGGATTATACTGAATTGGGTAAACTTCAACAGTTTGTCCACGATAATCACGAAGGATATAGGGCTCTCGCAGCGAAGCCAACTCTCCAGGAAAAAAAGCGTTTTTTTCGTAGAGTTCTCCCTTTTCATAGGGAATGTCCATTGGATTAACGTCCCTTGTTAGCAGTCCCTTCGAGGGAGCAATGTCGATATCGTTATACTCAACATACTCTCCGGGTTCAACCATAAGCTCAGTGGAGCCAAAATCGGGGATAATCACCGAACCATTTAGAAAAAACAGGTCGGGGCTACCCTTTTCCATAATTTGGGGCGCATCTCCGCTAATTGCAATGGACATGCTGCCAAAGTTTTCTGTTTGGATTTGCTTCAAATCCAGTTGATTTACATTAAATCTCAATTCAATGGAACTAGGGTTATCGGTAACCAAACTTACAGAATGTGATTCTGTGAACGCGTCAGCCAAAACCAAGCTCTGGCTCTGCGACATACCGCTAAAAGTTATCAGTAGCATGGAGATAAAAATCCAGCTAAATGATAACTTTTTAATTAGATTCTTCTTCATAGTTTTAAAATTATTTTCCTGTTATTTGAATTAATATGTACCAAAAAATACTGCATTGATTAATATGCTAATTTTTTACAAACTTATCGAAAAAAGTATTTCCGTCATTAAAAACAACCTTTATAATGTAAACTCCATTTGGCAAATTGACAATATCAATTCTCTGTGATGACCTTGACAAATTACCAGATTCGATAATTGCACCTGTTAATGAATAAATCTGAAAAGTATTTCCTATCCTCCCTTCACTCTCAATATGAATATAATTTGAAGAAGGTACAGGATAGATAAACATTTCACTAGTTTCCTCGTAACCAATGCCTGTGGATAACGTTGTAAAGGTAATTATATCACCGAATGCTTCACCAAAAACATTCTGAGCAGTCACTCTATATAAATATTGAGTTTGGGGTTGCAAGTTGGTTAACTGATAACTAACAGGTTGCTCGTTTGTTCCATCTAACATTTCGGGAAATTCAACTAAATGGTCAGTTACATTTTCAGTACCCCATTGAAATAAAACATTAGTTTCGGAGTCTCGAGGGTTAATTGTACCGTTAATTGTTGCTGTGGTAGAGGTTATGTTAGTTGGATCGAGCGTTAAAATGGCTGGCAGTTCTCCTTCTAACTTCTCTCCTGTAACAAGAACATCATCGATACACCAGTAGTATGCCCATGACCCTTTATAACTCCAAGCAAAAACAATTTCAGTTGAATCTTGCAAATCATCAATAGTATATTCGAATTGGGCTGGATTTGCAGTGGTTGTATTCCATGTATCAACAGTTATCCAACTTTCCCCTCCATTTAAACTATATCTAAATGAAGCTAATGATGAACTATATTGCCTAAAGTAATGCTTGAAACTGATAGTTATACTAGTATATTGTTCAATAGTTATGACTGGTGAAATAAGTTCAGCATCCTGAGTATTTCCAGAACCATATGCATCACTATTTAGGTATGCATAGCTGCCCGAACCTGACAGACCAGAAGAGAAAGAGCCAAACATCCATTTTTGTGCAGAATTACCCCCATTGCTAATATTGTCCCAGCAAGGGGGAATACTAGTTGAACTAAAACTTTGGGTGTAGTCGGGGGTAATTGTACCGCATAGTGTTGTAAACTCCTTAGGGGAGCCATAGGTAGTTGCTATGCTATTGGTTGCAAAGGCTCTGTAATGAAAGGTAGTTGCAGCATTAAGTTGGCTTAATATAAAGGTAAAATCGCCATCGCTAACCAAAGGTTCAGAATAAAGGATTATAGCTCCAGGCGTATTCAGTAAAGGATTTGGGGATGTACTATAAACAACGCCTGATAGGGTTACATCCTGATCGCCTTGATCGGTAATTGAACCCCCAATTATGGCTGATTCGTCTGAAATATCTGAAGCATCGAATGTGACTACAAAAGGAGAACCTGTGGGTAGACCATCAATGGAAATATTATCAATATACCA
Source organism: uncultured Bacteroidales bacterium (assembly GCA_937915475.1). Classification (GTDB taxonomy): domain Bacteria; phylum Bacteroidota; class Bacteroidia; order Bacteroidales; family Tenuifilaceae; genus Perlabentimonas. The sequence continues at coordinate 1,538 of CALGIR010000248.1, read as the reverse complement.
ATAGTCGAATTTGTAGTGATTACCATCAATGGAGAAAGCAATATAGGTGGTTTCACTGTTCAAATTCTCAGTAATGTCGGTTTCAACAGTTACGGGACCAATATCTCCATTACCCGACATTACTTGCCAATCCTCATCGCTCCAGTTTATGCCGTCCACAGATGTTTGAATCTTTAGGGTTATACCGCTAGAGTAATCATCAAAAAAGTGGTCAAAGTTGAGTGTTAACGAATTTATTCCTACGGTATTAATTGCGGGGGTAACCAACCTTGATGTGCCTGTTGAGGATACCCACTTAGCTTTGAATTCCCCTGGCTCACCACCACTTTTATTTGTATTTGAGTAGGACCAAACATTCCCGCTTCCACCTTCCCACCCTGTACTCCAGCACATGGGCATATTTGGTGTGGACAGGTCTTCGTTAAATGGCAAACTATAGGTAGAGCAAAGGGTGGTTGCATGCGCACCTCGTCCTGTTGAGAATTCGCCCTCGGGATTGTATGACCAAATCCGATAATAATAAGGGGTTATCGGTTCAAGTTCCATTTGATTAAATAGGGTATCGGACCCAATATATAAAACCTGTCCCCCTCCATCAATCATATCACCAACTTCAATATTTAGTGCAGGTGACCCAAATTCGGGAGCTGTACTATAGGCTAATACAACGGGATTAAGTTCTTCATTTCTTGTCCATGACAGATAAACCTCATTTGCAGATAGTGCCTCAGCTGTAAAATCTCTAGGGTTCCTAATTCCTGTAAGATAGGAGTCGGCTTCGGTCAAGGCATTTAATGCATTTAATCGACCAGTACCTAACATTCCTATATACCCAGGATTGTGTGCATAATGATTATCCGTCGTTTCTATGAGAATTTCCTTTAGTTCGTCGGCAGAAATTACACCAGGAATATGCGAAACTACCAGTGCAGCAACACCAGATACATGCGGACAAGCCATTGATGTTCCTTGATAAAATGCATAGCTATTACCAGTTATAGTGCTCAAAACACCTCTACTAGTAACCTGATTGGTTTCACCACCAGGGGCTGAAATATCAACCCAAGAATCGAAATTAGAGTACCACGAGATTTTATCCTGATTATTAGTTGAAGCAACTGCCGTTGCTCCTGAATAACAACCTGGGTACCAGGGACCTGAAGTACCATCGTTTCCAGCAGCAAAAATGGTAATCCCTCCAGACAAAGTGCTACCAGGATCACTACCCGCATTCTGGTTAAAATAATCTATTGCATCCAACAGGGCTTGTTCGTATATTCCAGATGAAGTGTATCCCCAACTATTTTGCGAGATAACCGCTCCATTATCAGCAGCCCATATCATCGCAGGTGCAAAGCCTCCGCTTGAGCTTGATGCAAATACCTGGCACGACATTAAACGCACTCCATTGCCCCCTCCACTACCGCCAGCAATACCAGAGACTCCAATGCCATTATTATTAACTGCAGAAATAGTTCCAGCTACATGTGTGCCATGATTATGTGGTTCAATGGTTGCTGAACCATGAACAAAATTAT
>CALGIR010000247.1 GCA_937915475.1 uncultured Bacteroidales bacterium | reverse complement strand
TTGATGAGTTTACCCGGAAGCATTACGATAAAATACAGTCGAGGCTTAATCTATCCGATGATGATCTGAAATTGGCCATCGACGAGATTCTAAAGCTTAACCCAAAACCTGGGGGAGCCGTTCACGATTCTCATAGCCGAAATGTGCATCACATAGTTCCTGATTTTATTTTGGAAGAGGTTGATGGTGAGTTAATTCTTAGCCTCAACTCTAAAAACGTACCCGATCTTAAGATAAACCGGCAGTACTCCAACATGCTTAAGTCGTATGCTGCCAATAAAGAAAGCGCCACAAAGCAGCAAAAGGAGGCAATTGTTTATGTTAAGCAAAAGATTGATTCCGCCAAATGGTTTATCGATGCAATTAGGCAGCGGCAAAACACTTTACTCTTCACAATGCGCGCCATTATAGAGTATCAAGAAGAGTTCTTTAGGTCGGGTGATGAAATGCATTTAAAACCGATGATATTGAAGGATATTGCCGAGGAAACAGATTTGGATATATCAACAATTTCAAGGGTTGCCAACAGTAAATATATTCAGACAAACCACGGAATTTTCTCGCTAAAATTCTTCTTCAGCGAGGGGATGCAAACCGATTCCGGCGAAGAGGTGTCTACTAAAGAGATAAAGAAAATTTTGGCCGATTGTGTGAACGCTGAAGATAAGAAGAAAACCTTAACAGATGAAAAGTTGATGGAGATTCTCAGGGAGAAAGGTTATCCAATTGCCCGTAGAACAGTTGCAAAGTATCGTGAGCAACTTGGTATTCCGGTGGCTAGACTTAGAAAAGAACTTTAACAGTATGAGAAGAATAATTGCCCACCTAGTATCGGGTCTGTTTCATCCTCTTATAATGCCCTCACTGGGCGTGCTTTTTATTTTCTTTTCTAGTTCGCACATCTTTATACTGCCGTATGAAGCGCAAAGGATAATACTTATAATTGTTGCCATAAACACTTTGGTGTTGCCAATGCTTATGATTCCACTTTTCCATCGGTTTGGTATCATCAAGAGCATTCAAATGAAGAACCATCGGGAACGAATTATTCCTCTAACTTTCACCTTAATACCCTATATTTTCTCATTCTATTTCCTTAACCGGTTGCCCATTATCAATGAGATAGCACTCTTTATGCTTGGGGCAACTATAGCTGTTTTTTTAACACTTATCATCTCCATTTGGTGGAAGATAAGTGTGCATATGGTTGGGGTTGGCGGTTTGCTCGGTTTGCTATATGCCCTTGCCCTTCGCTTTCAGGTCGGTGGTGTTTGGTATATACTTGTTGCCATTGCCGTAACAGGCATTGTAGCCTGGGCACGGTTAACTTTAAATGCTCACAAGCCTTCGCAAATATATGCAGGATTCACCCTTGGTGCTGTAGTTGTATCAGCAATGGTTGTTTTGTTATAGTTTAATTTATTTAGTTTGATAAAATTTCGCAGTTTGCTTGCTATGTTACTTGTGTTCTTCAGCGGGTACGCTGTTGGACAAAAAGGGTTAACTATGAAAACGGTTCAAAACTTTAAGGTTGAGCAATTCATGGGCACATGGTATGAGATTGCCCGTTTCCCCCATTCCTTTGAGCGAAATTTGGTGGGCGTTACGGCAACCTATAGATTTAAGTCAAATGGTAACGTTGAGGTTATAAACCAAGGGTATAAGAATAATCTTGAGGGGAAATTAAAAAGTGCAAAAGCCTTTGCCAAAATACCCGATGGCAATGAGCCCGGGAGGCTTAAGGTTTATTTCTTTTGGCCATTCGGAGCCGATTATCTCATCCTCGATATTGACCCCAATTACCAGTGGGTCTTGGTAGGAGGTAGTTCGCCAAAATTTCTGTGGATTCTTAATCGAGCGCCACAAATGGATTCAGAATTGCTTAGTACAATAGTTGATAAAGCAAGGCACCTAGGTTACGATATTGATAAGCTAGAAATGGTTCCCCAAAAAGAAATGCCATAGTTCCATGCGCCGATTCTCTGCAAATTATATCTTCACAAACACAGGCAATCCCATCCGTAACGGAGTTGTTGGGGTAGATGATAATGGGAAAATTATTGAGATAATAGACCACAAGGATGGGATTAAGGAGTATGCGCATACCGAGTTTCGGAATGGCATTATAGTCCCTGGCTTTGTGAATGCCCATTGCCATACCGAGCTATCGCACCTTAAAAGGAAGGTTGAGCCTAAAGCAGGGCTTGCTGGCTTTGTCAATCAGATTAGGAACCATAGGTTAGCTGGCGAAAAAGGCGATGAGGAGAGTATCCTCAATGCCATTGAGCAGATGGCCAATTCAGGCACTGTTGCCGTAGCCGATATATGTAATACCTCCCATAGTTTTAGCCCAAAGCAGAAGAGTGGCATAAAATTTATTAACCTAATTGAGGTTCTTGGGCTAGAACCAGAAAAAGCAGGGAGCATCCTCGAGCGAGCTAATGCAATTTCCGAGGTCTCTGCAAACCAGTTCGGTATGCCAGCCTACATTACACCCCATTCAACATATTCGCTTTCAACAAAATTGTGGAAAGATTTGGCAGTAATCCTAAAGAATAATCCAACCGTTTCTATTCACTTTGCCGAAAGTCGGGATGAGGCTAGTTTTGCAAACAAAAGAACTGGAGGCATATACGATAACTACGTTCGCTGGGGATTATCGTTTAGCGATGCCCCAAATGCAAGCCCTGTTGAGATTCTTAAAAGGTATCTACCCAAAGATTCCAGATTACTGTTGGTTCATAATACATTTATGGATGAACATCAGCTAGATAAGGTAAAAGATTATTTCAGCAACGCCTACCTTGTGCTTTGTCCATCGTCCAATTTGTATATTGAGCAAACCATGCCTAATGTTCCAATGCTTAGTGCATCGGGTATTAAAATAGCACTGGGTACCGATAGTTTAGCTTCATCGCCTACGTTATCCATTTTTAATCAAATTCAGCTTATCCTAAACCATTTTCCACAGATTGAGTTCACCCAGGCTTTACAGTGGGCAACTATTTGCGGAGCAGAGGCATTAGGCTTAGAGCAAAACTTTGGGACAATAGAGAAGGGTAAAGCACCAGGACTAAACCTCATATCCCCCTTTAATTTCTCGGAGATGAAGCCCTATCCCAATAGTAAGGTAATGGCTTTGTTATAGCAATGCCGATATGCTTTTAAGCAACCCTAAAATCACACAACTTTTGTCTACCTTTGCTGTACTTATATTGTATAGTTATGGCAACTTTTTTGTTTGATGAGATAATTTTTGGGCCGGTACATAGCCGGAGGCTTGGCGCATCGCTTGGCGTAAATTTGCTTCCCACAAAATCAAAGGTTTGTAGTTTCGATTGTATATACTGTGAGTGTGGCTGGACCAACAGCGCCGAGAGTTCTAAACTCCCAACGCGCGATGAGGTAAAGGAGCATATGCAAAGCCGGCTTATGAAGATGAAGACTAATGCCGAGAACCTTGATGTTATAA
>CALGIR010000246.1 GCA_937915475.1 uncultured Bacteroidales bacterium | reverse complement strand
TCAATTCCATAAATTCTTCGAACACATCGGTGCAGATAACCACCGTGCGGGGTATGCTAACTACTATATTATCAAACTTATGCATCAGATTATTGTGCTTTATTACCTGGTCAATAAAGGCTAAACCACGCCCTTTGCCACCCAGTGACCCATCGCCAATGCGTGAGAATATCTGATATTCGTCATAGTTATCGCGGTGGAAATTGGAAATTATTCCCCTGCCTTTACTTTGGCGATAACCATCAATGGTATCTACAATAAAGTTCCGCACCTGGTCAGTGTTCTCAAAGTCTTCAGCAGCGATGTTCTTAAATATATCGGCAATGGGAAACAATGCTCTTGCTGTAAGCCATTTTGTGAAGTGGTTACGAGTAATATGGTACTGCAGCGAATGGTCGGGTACTTGAAAGATAATTTCCTGTAACGATTTTAAATCTTTTGCTCTAATAATTTCTTGACCAGTGGTAGGTTCTGTGAAAATAAAATCGCCAAAGGCAAAGTACTTTACCACAAAATCGTGCAGCTCCATTGATAGTGTTTTGGAGTATTTGTGGATAAAACCAACCTTTAGCTGATTTGCCATAAGCTGATTGCTGATGTCGGACGATTGCAAAAGGATTGGCAAATGCGGATTGTCGGCCTTTACCATATCAATTAGATTGATACCAGCTTGCTTATTCATGGCACCATTGCGTGGGTAACTCATATCGGTAATAATGCCCAGCAAGTTGTGCTTATACTTTTTATAGAGCAATTCGGCTTGCTCATAGTTGCGGGCAAGCAAAACTTTGGGGCGACCCCGCATGCGCAGCATTTTTTGGTGCTCATTTAAACCCTCGGTCATAAACTGTTCACTTTGGGTTAGCACAATCTTAAAAAGGCTTGGAAGGTATGCAGAGTAGTACCTGATTGAATCCTCAACTAGTATGATTGCCTGAACTCCGACCTTCAGAATATCGTGTTCTGCATTCATTGTGTCCTCAATAAGCTTAATTATGGCGAGCATTATACTGGCATTGCCTAGCCATGAGAAAACATAATCGATTGCGCTTAGGTCTTCTCGTTTTAGCTTAAGCGATACCTCGCGCGAGAATGGGGTTAAAACAACGATGGGCTTATGTGGATATTCGTTCTTTATCTTTTTTGCAAGTGAAAAAGTGTCCATTCCCTCTACGTTGAGCATGGTAACAATAAGGTCGATAGGTTTTGTGGATAGCACATTAAAAGCCTCATTTGCCGAGGTTACCTGTATAAATTTTGGTGGATACCTTAAGTTCAGATTGATGTACTCCTCAAAAATTTGCTCTTCAATTCGCCCGTCTTCTTCCAGCAGAAACGCGTCATACTTGCTACATACAAGCAGTATATTAAAAATTCTGCGCTTCAACAGCTGCTCAAAGGCAGTTTCGGCAAAGGAGTGTTTTTCTGCGTTTTTATTGGGAGAGTTAGGAATCATTAGATACTACTATTAAGTTTTTAAGGCAATGCAAAATAAAAAGAAATAAACTATAGGTAAAGGTGCAAAATAATTAGTAAACTACGACTCCATGTACAATTATGTTAGCGTAGTTAATAAGCTGTCTGCAATTTGTATTGTAATAGTTTATTGTGTTGGATTTACGCAAAGTATTAGGTTTTGTTATCAATTTAAAATAATCAGAACTATCCTCACAAATTTAAATTGGTACTACTATCAATTGCTATGAACAATATTTAATGGTATAATGTTACTTTGCTTTGAATGAGTTAAAATGCCAAAGGGTAGTCGAAGCCGACAGCCTTATGGTAAACGACATTAATATTTGATTTTAGGATTAAGTGTCGCAAATCGTTTTGAGAACATACTGATTGCAATGATTTCATAGCATTTAAAACAAACCCTCTTAACAATAACTTTTTTTAATTAGTTTTGTATTCAAAATTCACATCAAAATAAAAAACTTATGATTTTAGGCTTATTGAAGGAGCATGGCTCCGAAACCCGTGTAGCGTTGCTTCCTGAAACCGTAAAAGTTTTTACTGACCTAAAGGTGGAAGTATTGGTGGAAGAAGGCGCAGGAGAATCTGCATTTGCGTCAAACTCCCAATATCAGGACGTTGGGGCAAAGGTCGTTTCGCGGTCGGAAGTGTTTGACAAGGCAGAGGTACTGCTGCAAATTGCACCACCCGATGAAGGAGATATTGCAAAAATAAAGGAAAATCAAGTTTGGATTAGCGCGTTTAATCCGCTTTGGGAAACCGAACTGGTTAAAACATTCCTTAAAAAAGGGCTTACCACTTTCAGTCTCGATTCTATCCCGCGTACAACAAAGGCTCAATCCATGGACATATTATCATCGATGGCAACCGTTTCGGGATACATGGCTGTACTGGATGCGGCGTCGAAATTGCCTACTTTCTTCCCAATGTTTATGACAGCAGCAGGTACTATTCGTCCGGCCAATGTTCTGATTTTGGGCGCAGGTGTGGCGGGATTGCAAGCCATTGCCACATCGAGGAGATTGGGAGCACAGGTTCAGGTTTTCGATGTGCGCTCAGCTGTTAAAGAAGAGGTAATGAGCTTGGGTGGAAAGTTTGTGGAAGTGGAAGGCGCAGTGGAAGACAAAGCTGCAGGTGGTTACGCTGTTGAGCAAAC
>CALGIR010000245.1 GCA_937915475.1 uncultured Bacteroidales bacterium | reverse complement strand
GCCATAATGATATCGGCTCCAATAATCCTTTGCATGTCTTCTCGCCCGAAAAGGTTATGGATATTCAAAGGATTATTGGAGCCGATATCATTATGGCATTCGATGAATGCCCTCCTGGTACTGCAACCTTTGAATACGCAAGAAAATCGCTCGATTTAACTGAAAACTGGCTCGAAAGATGCATCAAAAGATTCGATGAAACCGAGCCGCTTTACAACCACAGCCAAACCCTTTTTCCCATAGTACAGGGCTGCGTATACCCCGAACTAAGAAAAAGAGCAGCAGAGCATATTGCAAAAACAAATCGTGAGGGTTATGCCATTGGCGGCCTTTCGGTTGGCGAACCCGCCGAAGTTATGTACCAGATGATTGAGGTAGTTAACGAAATCCTACCAAAGGATAAACCACGCTACCTAATGGGTGTTGGAACCCCCGATAATATCCTTGAAGCCATTGACAGAGGTATTGACATGTTCGACTGTGTTATGCCCACACGCAACGGCCGTAACGGTATGCTTTTCACCAGCGAGGGAATTATCAACATCAGAAATAAAAAATGGAGTAAGGATTTTTCCCCAATTGATGTAATGGGCATAACATTTGCTGATGACCGATTCAGCAAAGCATACCTCAGACATCTCTTTATTGCTAAGGAAATGCTTGGCCCTCAGCTGGCCAGCCTGCACAACCTTGGTTTTTACCTTTGGCTGGTAGGCCAAGCAAGACAAAAGATTGAGGATGATATGTTTAAACCCTGGAAAGAGCAAATGGTTAAGAAACTGGCAAAGCGGTTATGAGAAAATTTGGGCTAAAAATACTCGACGTATACATCATTCGTAAATTTGTTGGCACCTACTTTTATGCCATTCTCCTTATTGTTGGAATTGCCGTTGTTTTTGATGTTGCCGAAAAAATGGATGATTTTGTGGGGAAAGCTGCACCGCTCAAAGCTATCATTTTCGACTATTACATGAACTTTATCCCCTACTTTGCTAACCTTTTCAGCTCATTATTCACATTTATTGCAGTAATTTTCTTTACATCCAAAATGGCATATAACACAGAGATTATTGCCATTTTAAGCAGCGGTGTTAGCTTTAAGCGTATGCTGTTCCCGTACTTCATTTCAGCTACCATTATCGCCATTTTCTCCTTTTTGCTTAACAGCTTTGTTATTCCCCCTGCAAACCGCACACGTATTGAGTTTGAAAATGCCTACGTAAGGCGTCCCCTACGAAATACCGAGCGTAATATTCATCGACAAGTAAGGCCGGGCATATTTATCTACATGCAATCATACAACACGAATGGGGACATTGGGTATAAGTTTACCATGGAGAAAATTATAGATGGCAAAATGGAGTCGAAGCTTATCAGCGATTTTATTAAATGGAACCCTGAAACCGATAAGTGGACTGTAAACAATTATCACATAAGGAATTACACAAATAAAGGCGAGGAAATAATAACAGGAGAAAAAATTGATACCACCATTTACCTAGACCCATCGGATTTTTCAAGAAGGCTCAACATTGTTGAAACAATGAATGTATTTGAACTTAACGAATTTATTGCTCTACAACAACTACAGGGAGCCGGCAATGTTGAATTTTACCTTATCGAAAAGTATAAACGTGTGGCTTTCCCTTTCTCAACCTTTATCCTAACGCTTATTGGAGTATCACTCTCATCACGAAAGGTTAGAGGAGGCATAGGATTACATATTGGGCTTGGATTGGCATTAAGCTTTAGCTACATTCTATTCATGCAATTCTCAACAATGTTCTCTGTTGGAGGCAGTATCTCCCCATTACTTGCAGTTTGGATTCCCAATATACTCTACACAGTAATTGCCCTTATTCTTTATCGATTAGCACCAAAATAGATCTATTGAACTATACACTACCCATAAGTTGCTGCTCAATCAAAGGCGCATAAACCGGACCATTAGGCGTTGATGTACTTTTGTACAGGGTTACCTTATCAATGATTAAATCCTGAATAGACTGATTGCCAGCCTCCTCTATTACTGATTCTATCAACTGCATATTGTCAATACGCTTAATTCTGCCAATAGTCACATGCGGATTGAAGCCCCTCTTATCAGGAATAAACCCAATGGGGCTAACCATTTCATTCACTTTGGCATAAAGCTCTTTAAGCGTTTCGCATGGCTCAACACCTAACCAAAGTACCTTAGGGTTGTGTTTTTGTCCAAATGTACCAATACCCTTCAGGGCAATACCCAATGGGGCAAAAGGCGAAATATGTGCTTTAAATACGCTGTCAATTTCATTAATTTGCGTCTCGTTGGCTTCACCAAGAAAAAACAGAGTAAGATGTAACGTCTCAAAGTTAACCCATCGTATTTTATCGTGGCAAAGTTTCTGCTTAAGATTATTTAGCAACTCAATGCTAGTAAGGTTTAAAGATATTCCAAGTGCGATAAATGTTCTCATATCAATATTTGGTTAACGAAAACAATTTCTTAAATTATAGCAAATATGCTAAATTTGCTAAAACAGCTTAAACATAAAACGAATATAATATGAAAACTGAAAAAAAGTTTGCCGTAATCCTAGCAGGTTGTGGGTCAAAAGATGGTGCTGAGATTCATGAAGCAACCATGACCCTATACGCCATTAAACAACAAGGAGCCGATTATCAGATTTTTGCTCCTGACATCAAGCAGCATCACGTAATAAATCACCTTACAGGTGAGGAGATGAACGAAAGCCGTAACGTGCTTATTGAGGCTGCCCGAATTGCAAGAGGTAATGCCAAACCCTTATCTGAGCTAAAGGTAACCGAGTTTGACGCAATTATCCTCCCAGGGGGCTTTGGCGTTGCCAAAAACCTCTGCACATTTGCTTTCGATGGCCATAACTGTACTGTCAATAAAGATGTTGAAAGAGTAATTACCGAGGCTCATAGAATGAATAAACCTATAGGAGCCCTTTGTATATCGCCTGTACTGTTGGCTAAACTAATAAAAGGAGCTAAGCTTACAATAGGAACCGATGAGGGGACAAAAGAAGCGGTTGAACTACTTGGGGCAAAACACGAAAGCACATCGCATGGCGAGGTTACCATTGACGAGCAAAATCTGCTATTCACAACCCCATGCTACATGCTCGATGCAAGTATTGTAGATGTTGCCAACGGAGCAATAGCTATTGTTAAAGAGATGATTAAATTTATGTAAAAACAATAAGAGTGTACAGAACTTTTCTGTACACTCTTATTATTGCATAGAAAGCTACAACAATCCATGCTCATAAAGTATAATTAGCTCATTCAGCAACTTGTCATCACCCATTGCCTCAAATTCAGCTTTAAGGTTTGAGCCAAACAATCTGGCCAGTGTTTGCCAGAATACGGCAGAAAAGCCTCCCTTTAAATCTCGAATTACTGCATAGGTGGTTCTCCCCACTTCCCTGTCAATTAGCTTAATTAACAATCTTCCCTGCGTAAAGGTTAGCTTCACAAGTTGACTCTCGAACTCATCTTTAAGCTCCTTCTCAACCTGCTTTACATACTCCTTTCGCTCTTTGTCCGTTTTAAGGGATCGATAATTTACATCCATTTCAGCAATTTTGTACTTAGCAATCTGAGCATATGGATAAACCACCTTAAGGTTATGGATTAGCCTTCTGTAATTTCTATAATCTCTTTTACTGGTAAACTTGCGCTCAGGGAAAACCACAATTTGTGGTATTAGAACATTTGCTAGCGTATCGCCATCAACAATTCTTACAGGGTACACCTTATAGCCATCAATCACAATCGTTTTTTGAGCCTTTAGGCTACTAAAAACGAAGACAAAGCATACAGTAAACAGCAGTATAATAATCTTTTGTCTCATAAAATATCTAAACTACCTTACGCACTTAAAACGTTATAACTTATGAAAAGTTATGGAATGTATGTGGAAGATATTAGAAAAAATATCAAAATTTTTTTATCTCATTTTTTTTAAAGAATTTGCAGCCCTATTAAACAACCCTAAAACAAGATAAAAGATGATAAAAATTGAAGCAATACACAACAAAAAAACAGCATACGCTGGTTTCTGGCTGCGATTCGCTGCTTACCTCATCGATAAAATTATACTGGGTGCTGCTTCATTTTTTATACTCATCCCTGTACTGATAGTCATTGGTTATGTTGGTAGACTCTTCGATATTATACATCCCGAAGAACTAATGGAAATGGGAAACCTACTACGCTTTTCCATTGCTTTGGGTGGACTACTCCTTTTGTTCCTATTCAGTCTTCCTCTGGAATGGCTTTACTACGCTCTAATGGAGTCTTCTAAATTCCAAGCCACGCTTGGTAAATTAGCCGTTGGCATAAAGGTTACCGATTATGAGGGGAACAGGGTTAGTTTTGGAAGAGCCACAGGGAGATATTTTGCGCGAATAATAACCAGCATGACCATGCTTATTGGTTATATCATTGCAGGATTTACTGAACATAAGCAAGCACTGCACGATATGGTTGCCAGCTGCCTTGTAGTTAAACATTAGTCAAGAATCAACAATAACTAAAGGTTTTCTGTTGTGCAGAAAGTAAAAATTTGATTATGGAAAAGTATGACAAAAGTTACGCAAGTGAAGAAATAACCGTTTTTTGGAAACCTGGCGAGTGTATACATGCAACAACCTGCTACACAAAATTACTAGCGGTTTTTAACCCTCGAAATCGTCCATGGATAAACATGCAAGGAGGCTCAACAGAGCAGATTATCGACATAGTAAACCAATGCCCTACAAACGCCCTAACCTTTAAATGGAACAATGTAGAAAAGAATAATCAGGAAGAATCACCCAAAGCCGTTGGGGGGAAAAACGATAAAACATCATCGGCAAACGAAAAGGAATTAAAACCGGTTAAAATTCAGGTAATGAGGAACGGGCCATTGCTTCTTTCAGGCAAGTTCAAACTGATAGGGGAAGATGGGCAAGAACTTAAACCAATGCAGATGATATCGCTTTGCAGATGTGGGGCAACAAATAACCCTCCATTCTGCGATGGAACCCATTTTAAAATTGGTTTTAAAGATCCGGAGGAATAAGCTATGCAAAACAACAATACCGAAAATATTTACACCCAGGTTAAAATTAACAAAGGAGGTCCCATTAAGGTCACAGGCAAATTTAAAATCTCAGGAACAGACGGTAGTCGGATTGATAAAGAGAATCAGAATGAGGTTTACCTTTGTGCCTGCGGAAAATCAAAAAGAAAACCATTTTGCGATGGAGCGCATAACGGCTAACTGCATATAAAAATGAGTTTAAATCACAACAAACCAACCTCCCCATTTTTAAAAATATTATTTGTCGTAGTTGGTCTAATTTCTTTAGGACTAGGAATTATTGGAATCGTACTTCCAATTCTGCCAACAACTCCTTTCTTCCTGTTATCAGCCTATCTTTTTCTGAGGAGTTCACAAAGATTATACCGATGGCTATTAAACCATAAACTCTTTGGCAACTACATCAAAAACTATATTTACCATAAGGCAATAGGAAAAGGAGTGAAAATATTTACACTCGTATTGCTTTGGTCAACAATCCTATTAAGCATATATCTGGTTAGAGAAAAAATTTGGCTACAAGTTTTTTTAGCCATTGTAGCCGTAGCCGTTTCCATTCATGTACTTAAGCTAAGAACAATGCCCAAGGAACTGAACCATTCAGAAAATAGTGAGGCCAAAATAGAGAATAAAAGAGAAAACCAGCCTTAAGTCGAGTAGGTTGAGGGATTACTCCCTCAACCTCTCACATCAACACGCATCCTCTTGCACGTGGCGATTTCAGTTAACGTTTTAACTTCGCATAATTTAATAACAAAAAAACAGGTTTTATTCTCTAAACCAAAGGTCGCTCATTGCTTGATGTATTAGTAGAGCAGCCGACTTTCGCCACCATCCCACGCCAGATAAAGCAATAATCCACGATTGATAGTTTACAACTCCCTGTTTCTTTAAGAAGCGAACTAAACCTATCGTTCGTTTTGTTTGTTTTATCCTGAAACGTCGTAATTCCCTACGTATCCAAGCACCTAAATCCCTGAATAACCCTTTGCTTGTAGTGTGCCTGAAGTATTCAAACCAACCTCTAACTTTGAATTTAATACTTGTGCGATAACTTGCCGGTGTTCTATAAATAAAAATTCTTACCGACTGCTCCTTAGGTTAACCAATTCAGTCCTTCACCTTGAGTTACACGAACCCTGCTACTATGACCTCTGCTGACTTCTCAGGCTTACCTTTGTGGACCTTCCGCCGATTGTTGCCGCTCTTGTCGCTTATGCAATAGGTGGAGAAACATCTCGGGATAAGATAATAAACTTTGCTTGCGCATCGCCTAATTTACTTTATGAGGTTACATTTGGGCGTTCCCAATCCATTGCTCGGTTACCCTCTCAATTCAGCATTATATTAGATTCCAAATTGCTCTGGGCACCTTGCTAATCGCTAATGTTACCTATCAACTCGTTCTATGCAGGAACTTGCATCCCGCCAACACATTACCTTGCCGGATATACAAAAAAAGCACGGATTTAAATTTAAATCCGTGCTTTTAAATATATTGAACAAGCAAATACTAATCGAAAAATCCCCTCATTCTCTCAAAAAAGTTTTTATCGCCTGCATCTGGGGCTGGGGTAAAAGCATTTGATTTTCCTAGTTTCTCTATAATGGCTTTCTCCTCCTTGGAGAGTTTTTTTGGCACCCACACATTTATCGATACCAGAAGGTCGCCCCTTCCATATCCATTAACATCGGGTAGCCCTTTTCCTCTTAATCTAAGAACCTTGCCAGGTTGGGTTCCAGGTTCGATTTTAATCTTCACCTTACCGTCAACCGTTGGTATTTCAATGGGCGCACCAATTGTTGCATCGGGGAAGCTTAAATACAAACTGTATATTAAGTCGTTACCATCACGTATTAGTTCTGGATGCTTCTCCTCCTCAATTAGCACAAGCAAATCGCCGTTTATACCACCACGTCGGGCAGCATTACCCTTTCCCGAAACCGACATCTGCATTCCCTCGGCAACCCCTGCAGGTATATTAAGGGTAATAACCTCAGCATCGCGAACAACACCTTCGCCGGAGCAGCTAGTACACTTATCGGTAATCATTTTGCCATCGCCATTACAGGTTGGACATGGCGATGTGGTTTGCATTTGCCCAAGTAGCGTATTGGTAACCCTATTAACATAGCCTGAACCTCTACAGGTTGAACAGGTTGAATGTGCGGAACCATTTTCTGCGCCTGTACCAGAACAAACCTTACAGTCTACGTACTTGTTTACCTTTATCTTCTTCTCTACGCCATTAGCTATTTCCTTAAGAGTTAGCTTAACCTTTACCCTTAAATCGGAACCTTTGTTCACCCTACGCGAACCACCTCGTCCTCCACCAAAACCACCAAACCCACCAAAATGACCTCCAAAAATATCGCCAAACTGTGAGAAGATATCATCCATAGTCATACCGCCACCACCAAAACCACCAGAGCCGCCATTCATGCCTGCATGACCAAACTGATCGTAGCGAGCGCGCTTATTATCATCGCTAATGACTTCATAAGCTTCTGCTGCTTCTTTAAATTTATCTTCAGCGGTATGGTCGCCTGGGTTTTTATCAGGGTGATATTTAATGGCCATTTGTCGATAGGCCTTTTTTATTTCATCCTTCCCTGCGTTTTTTGAAACGCCCAAAACCTCGTAGTAATCTCTTTTTGCCATTAATACATGTTAAAATATGCTACTCACCTATTACAACTTTCGAGAAACGTATTACCTTATCGTTTAGCTTATACCCTTTCTCTACTACATCTACAATTTTCCCTTTTAACTCCTTCTTAGGAGCGGGAGTCTTGGAAACTGCTTCGTGCACATCAGTGTCCAATTCATTGCCAATGTCCTCAATTTCTTGCACGCCGTTAGCCTTTAAAAACTCTTTGAATTTCACTTGAATAAGTACCAGTCCTTGCTTTAAGGCTTCAACATCGGTAGCAGTCTCGCTGTGCTTAACTGCTCTTTCAAAATCGTCAACCAATGGCAGAATGGCCTTCATTGCATCCTCGGATCCAAACCTTATCAAATCCATCTTTTCGCGCTGTGTACGCTTGCGATAATTATCAAACTCAGCAGATAACCGAATGTATTTATCTTTTGCCTCTTCAAGTTGATTTTGAAGTTCTTCCATAGGATTAGTTATCTCTTCCTCTCTATTCTCACTCTCATTTTCTTCACTACCATTCCCCTCCTGCTCAACTGTTTCATTGAGAGTCTCATCAGCATCATTTGGCTTTACAGTGCTGTTTACTTCCTCCTTATTGTTTTTGTTCTTAGTCATATTTTTCAATATAAAAGTTATCCAATTGCCCTACGGGCAAACAAATGGCTTGCCAATTGCTAATATTGTGCCAAATTGGCGCAAACAGAAAAAGGTATTGAATTATTTGACAGAGTGTTAAGCATTGCTATTCGCGCCTAACTATATGTGCACCAATGGCATTAAGGCGATGCTCTATATCCTGATAACCCCTGTCAATTTGCTCTATATTATGGATAACGCTTGTTCCATTGGCCGACAACGCAGCTATAAGAAGTGCAACCCCTGCCCTGATATCGGGTGATACCATTGATGTTGGCCTAAGCTGCATGTTATGATTATGTCCAATAACCGTTGCCCTATGCGGATCGCAAAGAATTATTTGCGCACCCATATCAATTAGTTTATCAACAAAAAACAGCCTACTCTCGAACATCTTTTGGTGGATTAACACCGATCCTTTTGCCTGAGTTGCAATTACCAAGAAAATGCTAAGCAAGTCGGGCGTAAGACCTGGCCATGGAGCATCGGCAATAGTCATTATTGAACCATCAATAAAGGTCTCTATTTCATAACCCTCTTGCTTGGGAATAAAAATATCATCACCAACACGCTCGAAATTAATGCCGAGACGACGAAATGAATTTGGAATAATGCCTAAATCGTCGTACGAAACATTTTTTATGGTAATCTCGCTACGGGTCATGGCCGCAAGACCAATAAACGAACCAACCTCAATCATATCGGGCAGTATGGTGTGCTCGGTTCCACCAAGCGATTCCACACCTTCTATGGTAAGCAGGTTTGAGCCAACACCGCTAATCTTAGCACCCATGCGGTTAAGCATTTTACAAAGCTGCTGTAGATAGGGTTCGCAAGCTGCATTAAAAATGGTGGTTTTACCTAAGGCAAGCACAGCAGCCATAACTATATTGGCAGTTCCGGTAACGGATGCCTCATCGAGAAGCATATAGTTACCCTTAAGCCTTTCTCCTTTTACCTCGTAAAAGTTCTTCTTTGAGTCAAAGGTAAACGTAGCGCCCAACTTTTGGAATCCAACAAAGTGCGTATCGAGTCTGCGGCGACCAATTTTATCGCCTCCGGGTTGTGGAATATACCCAACTCCATACCGTGCAAGTAAGGGACCAACGACCATTATTGACCCCCTAAGGGCTGCTGCTTTATCTTTAAATTCTTCTGTTTGTAGATATTCTAAATCTACGTTCTTTGCCCTGAACGAGCACTCCGAGGAGGAACGACGATTTACCTCTACTCCCATGCTTTCGATAAGTTCAATGAGCTTATTTACATCGCAGATGTTGGGTATATTGCTTATTGTAACCTCTTGGGGAGTAAGCAAAACAGCACAAATAATTTGTAAGGCTTCATTTTTTGCTCCCTGGGGTGTAATTTCGCCTTTTAGGGTATATCCCCCGGCAATTTCGAAGGTGGCCATGGAAAACTATTTTTTACGGGGCTGATATTTCTTTCTTGGTTTATGCACAGGACTATTATCTCTAACTTCGTTGAACTTGAAATCTGGAGGAAGCGTAAGCTTTCCATCACTCAACTCCTTAATATCCCTTATGATATCCTCATCGGAAACTGAATCCTTATTCCAAATCAAGTACGATTTTTTCATGTGATTAACAATCAAGCTTGTTAATGCCTCTTTCTGTTCGCCAGGTTCCATTGCAATTGCCTCATCAATCATCATGCTAATAGATCTACCATAGTGCTTATACTTGATAGGTTTCGAAGGATAAGGTACACTTTTAGGCTTTTCGAATATCACAGAGGCCTCTGGCTTTGGGTATGGCGATTCAATCTCGAGGTTAAAATTGGCCATGACATGCAGATGATCCCAAAGTTTATGCTTAAAATCGTTAATGTCGCGCAAATGGGGGTTCATATTCCCCATTACTGCTATAATTGATTTTGCCATACGGTTACGTTCATCGGTATCTTCAACCTCAAGTAACTGGTCGACCATCTGTTGAACATGTCGTCCATACTCAGGCAAAACCAAATGTTTTCGCTGGGTGTTATAATCCATGTAAATAATTTATGTTATAAAGTTGTGTAAAAGCAAAGGTGATAAAATCCCTAAGTGAAGTGCAATAAAATTGGTTGGTATTTTCAATACAAAATTAGCTGATTCTTAGTTAAAAACCAAATCTTATCTCATGCCCAATCAATTGAATGCGCTTAGCTGTTAATTATCCGCCAAATGGCTCCCTCTTTAAGTGCGTATGATGATTGTAGTATACGTTTTATTCCAAAACTCTTCACAAGGAAATGTGTAAAAATTGTGGCCAGCACAATCATATCAACACGCATAGAATCCATTCCTGGAATCTGGCTACGCTCCTGTGTTGTTGATGATATCAATTGTTTATGCAGATTGAGGTATTTGTTAAGAGAAATTTCAACGCTTGGCATTCCATTGGAGCTAATTATCGATTGCTCACTAAGTATGTTTCGGTAGGTATCGAACGATCCGGAGCTACCAACTAATGTTACTGGCTTATACCTGTCAATGATTTCAGACAAATCTGCAAGTTGTTCTTTTAAAAATAGTTCAACAGCCAATATTTCATTCGTTTTGATGGGATCAGATGGGTTAAACTGCTGCAATAAACGCGATATGCCCAAATCGTAACTCTTTCCCCAAAAATATTTATGCTTATTCCCAATAATAATTTCGTTGCTACCTCCTCCAATATCGAGCATTAAAACATTTTCATCGCTTAAATCTATTGCTTGCCTAATACCTAGGTAAATAAGTTCAACCTCTTCCTCACCGCCAATAACCTTTACGTCTATTCCATACAAATTCTTTATGTCAGTAATAAAAGAAGTACCATTTTCAGCATTTCGGGTTGCCGAAGTGGCAAAGGCAAAAACCTCTGAAACGCCATGCTGCTGTGTGGTTTTTAAGTGTTCTCCTACTGCATTTAGTCCCCTTTGGTATGCCTTTGGAGCAATTACTTTTTGATTTATACCACCATCTCCCAGCTTTACTGGCAACTTTCCACTGTAATAAATTTGATAAGTTCCATCTCCTCCAACCAATACAATAAGTAAATTAAAAGTGTTGGTTCCTAAGTCGATGATTGCTATTTTTTTCATTTTTTATGCTTGAGTAAACTCCTATTAAAAGACTCTAAAATTAGACTATTCTACAATTGTGTGGGCAAAGATAAAAAGGATACTCTCTTAATCATCACTAAATAGCTAACAGTCGTGCCCTGTGGTATCAGAAGAATAAAAATCCCTAGCTGACTGAAAAACTTGGTTTATTATAATCTGATTAGCGTTTTTTGAATCTAACAAACACATTATTGACTATTGATAATAAAACGTATACCAGAATAATAAGTGCAACCGAAGCAAGGCCCATTAGGAGGATGGCAATAACAGATACAACCAGTAATAAAATCTGCTTCCACAGCCCTATTCCCATATCGTTCTTTTTTACCTTTAGCGAAAACATGGGGATTGGTGCCACTAGCAAAGCAGATAAAACTAAAACCATAGCAATAATTGCCACGGGCGATGTGGTTAATACCTCGAACCAAACTTTATATGGGCTATTAAGCCCAAGCACTACCCCAACAATAAATATTGCATTTGCGGGAGTTGGCAAACCTATAAACGATGTGGTTTGCCTAGTATCGATATTGAAAATGGCTAACCTTAAAGCAGAAAAAGCAGCTATAAGAAAAGGGATGGCAAGAATAACATTCCCATTGGTAAAACCCTGTTCGGGTGCTAATGCTAGCGCATCTTTTAAAAGATGAAAAACAATAACCGATGGAGCCACACCAAAGCTCACCAAGTCTGATAGAGAATCCAACTCCTTGCCCAACGGAGAATATGCCTTAAGTAATCGAGCAGCAAAACCGTCCAAATAATCAAAAACGGCAGCGAAAAGAATAAAATAACCTGCCAATAGCAGGTTTCCCTCAAACGAAGAAACAATCGAAAGGCAACCAAAAAGAAGGTTTATTAACGATAGCGTGTTGGGTATGTGCTTAACTGGATTGAACAAACGCATGGCAAATTTTATTTTATACAATATTTAGCGTAAAAGTAAGTTATTTGAACTGAAAAGCAGACATTCTTTTTCTAATTCTATTAAGTTTGCCTCACAATCAGTTAATGATTAAGTTTTAATTTTTAGAATGAAAAGGTTAACCATAATAGCACTTTTGGCATTTGCCAGCATAAGCCTTAGTGCACAAACGGCCAAGTACAGCAACGATTTCCTGAACATTGGGGTTGGTGCTCGATGGTTAGCCATGGGCAATACAGGCGTTGCGCTAAGCAACAATATCGAATCGGCCTACTGGAACCCTTCGGGTTTGGCTGGCATGGACAAAAGTTTTGAGGTTGGCGCCATGCACGCAAGCTACTTTGCTGGTATGGCCAGTTACAACCACATTGGATTAGCACACAAACTCGACTCATCCTCTGCCATTGCATTCACTGCAATTCGCTTTGGGGTTGATGATATCCCCAACACCACAGACCTTATTGATTCCGATGGGAACTTTAGCTACGATAGGCTTAAGATGTTCTCTGTTGCAGATTACGCATTCCTCCTCTCCTACGCACGCAAATTACCTATTGAGGGGCTCTCAGTTGGTGCGAATGCCAAAATAATCTACCGTAATGTAGGAAAGTTTGCCAGTGCATGGGGATTTGGAATAGACATTGCAGCAAAATACAAATTTAACAACTGGATTTTAGGAGCAAACTTCAAGGATATTACAACTACTCTTAATATTTGGAGTTTTAACTCCGATGAGCTGGAGATTACCATTGGCGACAGCACATTTAATCAGGCTCCCGACAATAACCTTGAAATAACAGCTCCCCAATTGAGCCTTGGAATTGCCCGAACCTTCAGTATTACCAACGATATTGCTTTAAGTGCCGAGTTTGGCAGTAATCTCTACTTCGATGGACAGCGCAATACTCCGCTAACAACAAGTTTTGCCAGCATTGAACCTAGGCTTGGTATAGAGGCTAACTATCTAAATTTAGTATTTATAAGAGTAGGGGTAAATAATCTTCAAAGAGTCAACGATTTTGGGAACAAAACCTCTCTGATAATTCAACCCAACATTGGGCTAGGATTAAGTTTCAGAGGAGTTTCCATTGATTACGCGCTAACCAATGTTGGTAACGTGGGGTTTTCTCGCTACTCAAACATTTTTAGCTTACGGTGGGAATTTAAATCGTTTAAAAGAAACAGTTAGACAATCGAGTTGGTTGTGAGGGATTCCTCTCACACCACCACGCATCCTCTCGCACGTGGCGATTTCAGTTAACGTTTTAATTTCGCATAATTTAATGACAAAAAACAGGTTTTATTCCCTAAACCAAAGGTCACTCATTGTTTGATGTATTAGTAGAGCAGCCGACTTTCGCCACCATCCCACGCCAGATAAAGCAATAATCCACGATTGATAAATTACAACTCCCTGTCTCTTTATAGAAACTAACTAAACCTATCGTTCGTTTTGTTTGTTTTATCCTGAAATATCGTAACCTTCATGTATCCAGGAATCTAAGTCCCTAAATAACCCTTTGCTTTTAGTGTGCCTTAAGTATTCAAACCAACCTCTTAACTTTGGATTTAATACTTGTGCGATAACTTGCCGATGCTCCATAAATAAAAATTCTTACTAACTCCTCCTTGGGTTAACCAATTCAGTTCTTCGCCTTGAGCTACACGAACTCTGCTACTATTACCCCTTTTGACTCCTCACGCTTACCTTTTGCCGATTGTTGTCGCTCGGTTTGTTGCTTCTGCAACAGGTGGTGAGACTTCTCGGGATAAGATGATAAACTTTCCTTGCGTATTGCCTAATTTACCGTATGAGGTTAGGGTTAATATTTGGGCGTTCCACATGGCTCGGTTACCCCCTCTCAATTCAGCCTTATATTAGATTTGCCGATGAGAGTGTCTATTTTTATTAGGTATCTGCAATTTACGCTTCGCTTCAATTCTGTTCGTCAATACGTCAAGTTTGCTGATGGGTTCTTTCAGATTCCAAATCGCTCTGGATACCCTTGCTAATCGCTAATGTTACCTATCAACTCGGCACATGCAGGAACTTACATCCTGCCAACTCATTACAATACCCACCATACAAAGAGGTGCGGTATAGCAAGCTACACCTCACTCCTTAACTTAACCACCAGAAATCAAAAAGCAACTGCTCATTATTACTTAGCACCAAAAATAGCCTACAAGGGCTATAATTGTAATCCCTTTTGATTAACAGCCTATTTCTATAAATAAAAAGCATGTCGTATAGTGAAAAAACCCATTAGGGAGCATAAAAAAATCATTATATACATTCTTTTAATACCTCTACAAACAGTAATTGTGTCGCTTAACAGTCTTCTGAATTACACTATTTGCATTAAGCAGACTATCTTTACATGCGTTTAAAGCAATAAGTACTAAATTAACGTTATATTTTTATGGATAATAAATTGTCGATTAATGTAGCCTCAGAAATTGGCGAACTGCAAGGTGTTATAATCCATACCCCAGGAGCTGAGGTTGAGAATATGACTCCTAGTGATGCCCACAGGGCTTTATATAGCGATATACTTAACCTTGATGTCGCCCGCAGGGAATACTCGCAAATTAGTGGCGTGCTTTCAAAAGCAACCAAAATATACGAGATTAAAGACTTGCTCTATAAGGTTCTCTGCAATTCAAATGCAAAACAGAAACTTATAGAAAGAATATGTCAACACGAGGGAGTTGGGCACCTTATAGAAGAACTCAACGATATTGCTCCAAAACAGCTAGTAAATACTTTAATTGAGGGATTACCCATTAAGCGAGATTCCCTTACTAGTTTCCTTAGTAAAGAAAGATATGCATTGCCCCCTCTTTACAATTTCTATTTTACTAGGGACTCCTCAATGTCTATATACAATGAGGTGCTTATTGGAAAGATGGCCAATGGAGTTCGTGATCGTGAAACTCTTATTATGGAAGCCATTTTTAACCACTCTGATACTTTTGATACAAAAACAATAAACCCAGTTTCTTCTATTTCAAACTCACAAATATCTATTGAAGGTGGAGATGTTCTTATAGCTCGCGACGACATCCTAATTATTGGGAATAGCGCAAGAACAACAACTCAAGGTATCGATTTTATTGTCGATAAACTATGCTCATTAAACCCCAAGAAAGAGCAACATATAATCGTACAGGAACTTCCCTATGAGCCAGAGTCGTTCATTCATCTCGATATGGTTTTCACTCTCCTTGATGTTGATTCATGTATGGTTTTTGAACCGTTAATTCTCAAGCCCAATAATTACCAAACGGTTCTAATTACAGTTCAGAATGGCAAGGTTAAGAACATTAAAAATGTAGAAAATATTTTAGTAGTTCTTAAAAGTTTAGGAATGGATTTAAAACCAATATCCTGTGGAGGAGCTGTAGACTCTTGGACTCAAGAACGAGAGCAATGGCACAGCGGTACCAACTTCTTTGCCATAGGACCTGGCAAAGTAATAGGATACGCTAGAAATACGCATACTTTGGATGAGATGAGTAAAAACGGATATAATATAATCCGAGCCGAAGAAGTAATTAATGGCAAAGTAGACTTGAATAGCCACAAGAAGTGCGTAATCACGATTAACGGAAGCGAGCTTGCCCGAGGAGGGGGTGTATGACAATGCCCATTAATAGAAAACCTGTGAGCTGGTAGTATAACTGAACAAAATACGTTAAGTACTGTTCTTACAAGAACATTAACCCAGTTTACTATGAAAGCAAATGTTGGTAAAACCGATAAAATTATTAGGATCCTAATTGCCCTTATTATTGCAGGGTTAGGCATATACTACCAAAGTTGGTGGGGCTTGCTTGCCATAATTCCGTTGGCAACAGCATTATTTAGTTTTTGTGGTTTGTATTCGTTGCTAGGTATAAATACTTGCCCAACGAAAAAAAAAGCATAGATAAAAAAGGAGGAGGCATATATAAAAAGCCTCCTTTTTTTTATTCCATTATAAGACTAAATGGTTAAACTATCTTACTCACTAGGTCGGCAGCATCCTGAAGACTTACGGCAGAGTACACCTTTAATCCGCTTTTATCGATTAGTTCCTTACCCTCCTCTGCATTTGTTCCTTGCAGTCTAACAATAACAGGAACATTAATGTTACCAATCTCTTTATAAGCATCCACAATACCCTGGGCTACTCTATCGCAACGAACAATCCCTCCGAAAATATTTATAAGAATTGCCTTTACAGCAGGATCCCTTAGAATAATCCTGAATCCTGCTGCTACCGTAGTAGCATTAGCGGCTCCACCAACATCGAGAAAGTTTGCTGGATCTCCACCCGAAAGTTTAACAATATCCATGGTTGCCATAGCCAAACCTGCTCCATTAACCATGCACCCTACATTGCCATCCAATTTAATAAAGTTCAAATTTGATTCTGATGCTTCAACTTCGGCTGGATCCTCTTCGCCCAAATCGCGCATATCAAGTATATCGGCATGCTTAAACAAGGCATTATCATCAATACTTACCTTAGCATCAGCAGCAAAAATTAGATCGTCGGAAGTTTTAAATACGGGATTAATCTCAAATAGGGTAGCATCGTACTCAATATATGCATTGTAAAGTGCCGTAACAAACTTAACCATTTGTGAATAAGCTTTGCCTTTAAGCCCTAAGTTAAATGCAATACTACGTGCCTGAAAAGGTTGAATGCCCATCGGGTGAATCTCCTCTTTAAAAATAAGGTGAGGCGTTTTTGCTGCCACAGTCTCAATATCCATCCCCCCCTCTGTTGAATACAGCACCATATTCCGCCCAGTTGATCTGTTAAGAAGTATACTCATATAGAATTCCTGTACGGACGATGGACCAGGATAATAGATACCCTGTTCGACAAGAACCTTTTTAACTACCTTACCATTGGGACCAGTTTGGTGAGTAACCAAGGTCATCCCCAATATATTTTCGGCGTACTTTTTCACCTCGTCGATGGACTTAGCTATTTTTACACCTCCCCCTTTACCTCTACCCCCAGCATGGATTTGTGCTTTTACTGCAATGGCATTTGTGCCCGTTGAGTTCATTATTTCAGTCGCTGCATTAACGGCATCGTCAGAAGTTAGCACTATGGCTCCTTTGGGAACAGCTACTCCTGATCTTTTAAGTAATTCTTTAGCTTGATACTCATGGATATTCATTAGAAAAAGGTTTAATTTGCAAGACTACAAAAATACAAAAAATTGGCTAGATAGCATACCAAATAATCGAATCAATTAAGACAGATGAAACATCATAAAAAATTAAAAAACGAGGAGTTAAACAGAGTTAGCATAGAGGGATTTAAAAAGCAGAATAAAATTCCAGTAACCATAGTTCTGGATAATGTTCGAAGTTTAAACAATATTGGGTCGGTATTTAGAACAAGCGATGCACTTGGTGTAGAAAGAATATTGCTATGTGGAATAACGGCGAATCCTCCACATCCCGAAATCTATAAAACCGCCTTAGGTGCAGAGAACTCCGTTTCGTGGCAATACTTTCACCAAACTATAGAGGCAATAAACGAACTGCACAATGAGGGTTATCGAGTAATAGCCGTTGAACAAACACTCGGATGTATTGATCTTAGAGATTTTAACCCGAATATAGATACGAAATTTGCCTTCGTTTTTGGCAACGAGATGAAAGGTGTAGACCAGCAAGTTATAAACATCTGCGACGACGTAATAGAGATTCCTCAATTTGGGACAAAGCACTCATTTAACATCTCAGTTACAGTGGGTATAGTTCTTTGGGATTATTTCACAAAATACTATCAAAGCAAAAAAGAGGGCTAAATGCCCTCTTTTTTAATAAATATTTATTAATCTACTGGAGAATAGCCGTAAACGCCTCATTCTGCAGATAGTTGCGGAATTCTAGATCTTTCATAGCATGCTTTTTAAGAGAAGCATCTTTAGCAACTGCTGTACGCAGGTTATCAAGAATCATTGCCTCGTCACCAATTCTAGCACCTACAATTGCAATACCATAGTATGCTTTTGCTTCGTCAACTTTAGCAAAAGTGTTCTTAGCAGCATCATTCTTATTAGTAAGAAGCATTGCTAAGCCTTGGTTAAAACTATCTGTACCTGCAAAATACTCAACAGCAGCAGGATACTTATTGTTAACAATTGCAACTATACCTAAATTGTACTTA
The DNA here is from genome assembly GCA_937915475.1 of uncultured Bacteroidales bacterium. GTDB lineage: Bacteria > Bacteroidota > Bacteroidia > Bacteroidales > Tenuifilaceae > Perlabentimonas. The sequence goes on along the minus strand of CALGIR010000245.1, from coordinate 16,972 downwards.
ACATCGGGACCAGCATTAGTTGCACCAAGAAATAGATTTTGTGCTTCCTCGATATTTCCCTCATGCATTGCAACACAACCTAAGTTGTTCTTAACAACGGCGTTATTTGCATCTAGCGCAGAAGCTGCCTCTAAAGCAGTCTTAGCTTCAGCAACTTTACCATTTTTAAGATTAATGAATGCTATGTTATTATGAGCACGAAAATCATTATGAACTTGAGCTGCCTTTTTATAGATTGATAATTTAGTGTCAATATCTTGGCATATTGAAGCAGCATAAAGCATTTCTTCAACATTTAAACCATCAATATTTTTGCTCTCAATCATCTCCATAAGCTCCTCGTCAGAGTATCCTATTTTCTCAACGTTAACAGTCATCTTAGAACGGCGTAGTTCTGGAAGAATTTTTTCTGCAAGAACCATGTAAACCTTACTTAAGTTCTTAATCTCTTTCTCGCGAACCTGAGGATCAGAATACATAGAAAGAACGCGAAGTATTAACTCCTTATCTTGAATATCCGAAGCTTGAACTAATTTCTGGAAACCGTCCCAGTCTTCGCCAATAGTTTGAACTTTAACATAATCAGATGGTTTTCCTTCTACTTTGGCTTTCTTAAATACACCACCTAACCACTTTTCAGTGTTTGTTCCACGATCTTTAGATAATTTTTCGTTAAGAGCCTCTGGTCCATCAGGAGAAGCATAAGCAGATACGTTAACTCCTTTAAGTTCTACTTTTTCTTCAGCTGCAACTTCAGCAATAAAACTTTCTAACGACTTAACCTCTTCTTTGGTTAACTCCGTCCTACGAACATCAGAACGCTGGATAACAAAATTTATTTGTGCTTCTTCATTCTCAGAAACAACTCTTTGGAAATTATCCTTAAGCATTATTGGCTTAGGAGTAAGATCTACAAGTTTTGATGTTGCAATAACACCAACGCCTGCTTTGTATGGTACATCAAAAGGTATCCTTTCATCCTTGTAGATAATAACAAAACGAAGCTCGATATCGGACTTCATCATTGCATCAATATAATCAAACTCTACTTCGTGCTTAAAACTTCCACCTGCATCGTAAGAAATTGCTTGATTGTTATCCTCTACACTCTCGCCCTGTAGCATTTTAACTGGTAAAGGGAGTTCACCACCTTCATAAACTACAACTGGGGTAATCTCAAGGCTTGCCTTTTTGTTGAAATACTTTGCTGGAAAAGTTCCACTAATTTCACCTTTTACAATGTCCCCATGTACTTCAAGTGGATTTGGGGTTACCTTGAAATCAGTGCCTTCAGCAAACTCCTTCATTTTGTTGACGCCACCACAACTGCTTAATATTATTGCTGTTAAGGTTACTAACGCCAGAACATTGAATTTAATTTTTTTCATAATTATCCGTGTTTGATTTTGGTTTTTCTTACTTTTTGGTTATCGATACACAAATTTAACACACTTTTACGAAATATGAAGCGTTTATTCCTATAAATTACCTTAAAAAGCTAAAAAGATAGCCTTTTAATGCCTTTTTCATGCCTTTCGCCAAAAACTGCCGCTTTAATCTTTTCATAATCTTCAGGATTCTTTACAAAATTAAGGTTTGAGGTATCAATAATTAAAAAAGAATACTCTGGATACTGCTTAAAAAATGAGAAATATCCTTCTTGAATTCTTTCAAGGTAGGCTGCATTTATGGTTTTCTCATAATCTCTGTCTCTAGCCCGAATATTTTCCAATAATTTGTCGATGGGAAGGTGAAGAAATACGTAAAGATCGGGCTTGGGGATTGAACTGTAAATTATCTCAAAAATTTGTCGGTATAAGCTAAATTCATCTTTTGCTAATGTGTTCTGCGCAAAGATGAGCGATTTCATGAAAAAATAATCAGCAATAATCATTGACTGAAATAGGGAACCCACACGCAGTTCGTTGTTCAACTGCTTGTAACGCTCTGCCAAAAACGATAGTTCCAAGGGAAAACTATATCGTTCAGGATTATTGTAAAACTTAGGTAAAAAAGGGTTGTCAGAAAATTGCTCAAGTACAAGTTTTGCATTGAACTCATCTGCCAGCATAGTGCTTAGGGTTGTTTTACCTGCACCAATATTCCCTTCAATTACAAGATACCTCATGATATAAGGTTTGCTAAAAAAAAGGAGTTGGACCCTTGCCAACTCCCTCTATGCTTTAAAGTTATCAAATATTTTTAGTATTCTATTTTCTCATTAAGGTTATAAAACAAGAAAGAATAAATATCGGCAGCCTCCTCTACCGCCAATGAAATCGGCATTCCTGCTCCATGTCCAGCACGTGTTTGAATTCGGATTAACTTAGGATTTGAACCACGGCGTTGCTTATCCTGAATGGTGGCTATATACTTAAATGAGTGCGCTGGTACAACCCTATCATCGTGATCGGCAGTGGTTACGAGTATGGCAGGATACTTGACTCCGCTCCTCACATTATGAATTGGAGAGTAATTGTAAAGATTTACAAATTGAATAGAGTCTTCACTGGAACCATAATCATTTACCCATGCCCAGCCAATTGTGAACTTATGGAATCTAAGCATATCCATAACACCAACCTGTGGTATGGCGGCCTTAAATAGGTCGGGACGTTGATTAACAACTGCTCCCACTAGCAAACCACCATTGGATCCGCCTTGAATTGCCAACTTCTTGTTTGAGGTGTAACCCTCTTCAATGAGGTACTCAGCACCTGCTATAAAATCGTCGAAAACGTTCTGCTTATTAAGTTTGGTTCCTGATCGATACCAGTTTTCACCATACTCACCTCCGCCCCTAATATTCGCAAGGGCAAATATGCCTCCGTTCTCAAGCCAAACAACCCTTGATACACTAAACGATGGCTTTACGGTTACGTTAAATCCGCCATATCCATAAAGGAGGGTTGGATTGTTCCCATCAAGTTCAACTCCCTTTTTATGAACAATAAACATGGGAATATCGGTTCCATCGTTGCTTTTATAGAACACTTGCTTGGTTTCAAAAGCGTCAGAATCGAAATCTATCTCGGGTTTAAAGTATACCTCCGACTCATAAGTATCGGTATTAAAACTATAGATAACCGAGGGAAAAGTGAATGATGTAAACGTATAAAACGCTTTTGAGTCCTTAAATTTTGAGCTAACACCACCAACTGTGCCTAACGTTGGTAGTTCAACCTGGTGTAATCTTTCACCAGCCAAACTATACACCTCCATCTTATTCTTCACATCTTCAATGTAGGTAGCAATAATCTTCCCACCGGCAAGAACACAACTTTCTAGTACATCCTTTTTCTCTGGAATAACATCACGCCAATTACCTATGTCGAGAGTATTTACATTAATCTTGATCAACTTGTATTTTGGCGAACGAAAGTTCGTTAACACATATAAATTATTGTCGAAATGGTCGAGTACTTGATAACTGTAATCAAAACTGGTAGTAAGTTTTATAAAATCGTGATCGGTATTTAAATTCCGGATGTAAAGCGAGTTTCCTTGGGTTGATTCTGACTCGGAAATGATCAGGAATTTCTCATCGGAAGTAACCTGTGCAGAGAAGTTACGAAGTGGCTCTGCTTGGTTCTGGAATATTAGTTTATCGTCGTCTTGGCTTGTGCCAACTTTATGATAGTATACCTTATGATATTCATTTTTTGTACTTAGTTCCGATCCACCTTGGGGCGCATCGTAACAGCTGTAGAAAAAACCATTCTTAAACCACTGAATGGATGAGAACTTAACCCATTTTACTTCATCAGTAAGATCTTTACCACTGTCAATAAGGCGAACTTTAATTTTATTCCAATCCGAACCACCATCGGCAACAGCATAGGCAATGTACTTACCGTCTCTTGACACAGCAACATTACTTAGCGCAACTGTACCGTCATCGGAGAACTTATTGGGATCGATCAGCACTTTTGGCTCATCGTCAGGTGAATTTTGAAAATAAAGAACCCATTGATCCTGCATCCCTTCCCTACGGAACGAGAATATTTTACCTCCCTCCATAAATGGAGCAGAAACGGATGAGTAATCAAAAAGTTCGTTGAGCCTGTTCTTTATGCCCCCACGAAAAGGAATGCTATTCAGGTAACCAAAGGTTACCTCATTTTGCTCTTTAACCCAATCTGCAACGCGCTCAGACTTATCATCTTCTAACCAACGATACGGATCCGGAACTTGAGTCCCAAAATAGGTGTCGGTAACATCTTCCTTAAATGTTTCAGGATATTTCAACTTGCTTTGGTTACAGCCCAAAAGCATAAATCCGGATAGAATCACGGGTATAATTTTTTTCATAAATAATCTGCTTTCAGTATGAAAATATTAGTTGTATAGCACAAAAGTACACAAATGTTTGCTAAATGTACAACATAAATGTAGGGTTTTTATTTAACATGATCATCAAAACCCGCTTTACCCACAAAATTTATTTTCAGCAATTAATCATTTAGGTTCTTGCTTATTTAAGGTCTTAAAAAAAGGAGACCCCTTAAAGATCCCCTTTTAAATATGTATTCGTTTAGAGTATTACCTCCTACCCTCAGGTTTTGGTAAAAGAGCCTTGCGGGACAACTTTAACTTACCCGTTTTCTTGTCAACCTCAATTAGCTTAACTTCTACCATATCACCTTCTTTCAGAACATCCTCAACCTTTTCAACCCTATGCCAATCAATCTCGGAAATATGCAACAAACCATCCTTACCGGGTATAATTTCGATGAACGCACCGAAAGGAAGTATTGACTTAACCTTACCGGTATAAATCTCTCCCTCTTCGGGAACCACAACAATGTCTTTTATCCATTTAACTGCTGCATTACGTGACTCCATATTATCAGCAAAAACGGTAACAATACCCTGATTATTAGCCTCCTCAATATTAACAACAGCTCCAGTTGTACGCTGAATTTCTTGGATAATCTTTCCGCCTGGCCCAATTACTGCTCCTATAAGTTCGCGTGGAATATTAAATCGTTCAATTCGGGGTGCGTGTGGTTTAAGTTCTGCGTTAGGCTCAGCAATTACTGCAGTCATCTTACCTAGAATGTGCAGTCTTCCTTCGCGAGCTTGATCAAGCGCTTGCACTAATACTTCGTATGGTAAACCATCAACCTTAATATCCATTTGAGCTGCTGTTATACCATCCTTAGTGCCTGTTACCTTAAAGTCCATGTCGCCCAAGTGGTCCTCGTCGCCAAGAATATCTGAAAGAATAGCAAAACGTGCAGCCTTAGGCTCTGAAATGAGCCCCATGGCAATACCTGATACGGGCTTCTTGATTTTGATACCTGCATCCATTAAAGCTAGAGTACCAGCACATACGGTTGCCATTGATGACGATCCGTTCGATTCAAGGATATCACTTACCACCCGAATGGTGTAGGGATTGCTCTCGCCTGTTGGCATCATCTTTTTTAACGCCCTGTGGGCAAGGTTACCATGACCAATTTCTCGGCGACTTACGCCCCGATAGGGCCTTGCATCACCCGTTGAAAATGGGGGAAAGTTGTAGTGCAACAAAAACTTATCTGTTCCTTGGTGCAGCACCTCGTCAATTATCTTCTCATCTAACTTTGTTCCAAGCGTTATGGTTGTAAGAGACTGGGTTTCGCCTCTGGTGAAAAGTGCCGATCCGTGTGCCGTAGGCAAGAAATCAACCTCGCACTCTATGGGACGGATCTGATCCGTTTTTCTACCATCAAGCCTTATGCCCTCATCTAGAATCATATTACGCATTGCATGCTTCTCAACATCATGATAATAACGGCTAACCAACGATGCTTTCTCTCCACGCTCCGCTTCGGTTAGGGTTTCGAGAAACTCATCCTTAATGGCAGCAAATGCGTCGCTACGCTCATGCTTTGATAGTACTGATTTGGCAACTTTATATACCTTATCGTAGCAAAGCTCTTTAACTTTTGCCTTTAACTCTTCGTCGCTGCTCTCGTGCTTGTATTCACGCTTAACAACTCCTAGTTCCTTGGCTAATTCAATTTGCGCAACACAATGCTTTTTTATGGCTTCGTGAGCAAACTTAATGGCCTCAAGCATTTCTGCTTCGGAAACCTCATTTAATTCACCCTCAACCATAAGGATATTATCATAGGTTGCTCCAACCATCATGTCCATATCTGCCTTCTCAATCTGAGAAAACGTTGGATTGATGATGAAATTACCGTCTAATCTAATAACCCTAACCTCAGAAATAGGCCCGTTAAACGGAACATTAGATATGGACAATGCTGCTGATGCCGCAAGACCTGCAAGTGCATCGGGAGGTGTATCCTTATCGGCCGAGATAAGATTTATGGTAACAAACGTTTCGGCATGAAAATCATCAGGGAAAAGAGGCCGCAATGCTCTGTCTACAAGGCGTGACACAAGCACTTCATAGTCGGTTGGGCGAGCTTCTCGCTTAAGAAACCCTCCAGGGAAACGGCCACCTGCGGCAAACTTTTCTTTATAATCAACGCTAAGAGGCATAAAATCTACGTCCTCTCTAGCATCCTTTGCACTTACAACAGTTGCAAGGATCATGGTTTCACCCATTCTAATAATTACAGACCCATCGGCCTGACGAGCTAACTTGCCCGTTTCGATGGTAATGGACCTTCCATCACCTAAATCAATTGATTTCTTTACTTCTTTAAACATACGCTATCAAATGTATTGATAAATAAATAATAGTCTTTTTTAGACAAAAAAATCAGAAGGAACATACAACCCCTCTGATTCCTCATTTTTTTATTAAAAAAAGGCAATTGAAACAATTGCCTTTTTGTTCATTACTTTCTTAAGTTTAAAGCCTTAATAATTTCACGATATCTCTCAATGTCGCGTTCCTTAAGATAATCTAACAACCTCCTGCGCTTACCCACCAGTTTTAACAATGCTCTTTGAGTTCCGTAATCTTTACGGTTCTTCTTCAGATGCTCTGTTAAGTGACTGATACGGTAGGAAAATAGCGCAATTTGGCCCTCTGGAGAACCCGTGTCGTTATTAGACTTCCCGTACTCTTTAAAAAACTCCTGCTTCTTTTCTGCTGTTAAATAATTCATGGCTAATCAGTAAATTAGTGGGTATATCGAAAGCATTTTTCAGACCGCAAAGGTAACAGTTTTTTATTAAACAAATGGACAATCTTCATATTATTTTACAGAACACGCCAAACCATGACTTAATACAATCTTTTAGAGACACCTTAAACTCTCTTTAAAACCACATTTGCGCCTACCTGACAATATAAACATTTTCGTTTATCGCAGTACTCTTGCTTAAGTTGTGTTAAAGCTTGAGAGAAGAAAGCGCTATCAGCCTTAACTCCCAATTCTGCAAAACCTTTCACAATGCTATTTTTTTCTGGTTTCATTGACTCGAGAAGATTTAGTGCCTTATCCTTATACTGCTTATTATCACGAGCAACACCGTAAGCAAATGTAAATGGGATAACCGTATTAAGGATAATAACATCTAAAGTAGACTTACCCAGATTCTTGCTACGAGGGACAGACACCTTGCCAAAAGTGTAATGAATATGCCAATACTCCGATGTTTGCACATTTAGCAAATTGTAAAGTTGCTGTAACGTTAAAGCCTCAAGACACTTGGAGAACAACCCTGTTGACCTATGGGTTAACATGGCGAATTGTGCAATCCTTACCGTTGGAAAAGCGGCAGGACGAAGTCGCATAAACTTCCATAAATGTTTTGGGATAGGTGACAATCCAAATTTAAGCTTTTGGTAAGCGTACTCCTTTGCTAGTTCCAGAGCATAATCATCGACTTGGTTGTCCTCGGGCAGTAAGCTGGCCTGACCAAACAGCAGTGCTTCAACGCTAAAAAGATTATCCTTAATCTTTGCCAAAGTTTTAAGCGGCGTTGCTTTTGCCAAAAGTTCGAATGGCAAAGCGTTCACCTTTAAACCAAAACTATGGGCAATGGACAAGTAAAAAGCTTCTTCCCAACTCCCTTGGAACATCTCAACAAACCCCTTAACCTGTTCCGTTTTCATCTCAAGCCTTTCGGCTGCCAATGACGATAACCATACACGGAGCGAAAAGGAGTTGTATTGGGGCAGAACATCCGCACATGGTATCCATGCTTTTTGCCCAATAAGCCTTTGCAACTCCCACTCCAACTCATCGGGGTACGGAATTTCAACGGTAGGAACCTTTTTACCCTGACTATTTAGCACATCACAATCGTAATTTGCAACAAGGTGAAGAATTATCGAGTCGTAGGCAGAATCGGTATTATGGTTATGCCTGTTCCAATCGGATGAGCTAATGTGAATCTCAACATTCCCTGCCCAAACCGTATTCCCAATCCTAACCTTTGCGTTAAAAAAATCGGGTCCCGAATCAAAATTATGTATGCCTGGCGAAATCACCTCAATGCTCTCGCCATCCTTTAGCTTAACCCCATTAAAAAGGGCGTAACTATATTTCCAGGCAAAGTGAATTATCTCTTCGTGCATGCCAAATCTTTTACTTTTGTAAAGATATTTTTTTGCACCAAATAAAACAAGAGAGCTTAGTTTTTTCTAAATCTGGCCCAAGAATTTTACTGTTTCCTTTTGCTATACAGTCCCAGTACACCTTGTTCCTTTAAGAGTTCTATTCTAGCTAACTTATGGCGTAAATAACTGTTCAAATTAATGTATAGCCAAAAAAAAGGGGGCTGCTCCAAAAGTTGTTTTTGGAGCAGCCCCTTTAAAAAATATATTGCACCTCCTTAGATGTCGCTATTCATGGTCATAAAGAACTCCTCGTTCGTCTTGGTTTTCACCAACCTATCGCGAAGGAATTCCATAGCCTCAACCGAATTCATATCGGTGAGGTAATTGCGGAGTATCCACGTTTTATTTAGAGTTTCCTTATCGAGGAGTAAATCCTCTCGGCGTGTACTCGAAACGGTAACATCAACGGCAGGGTAAACCCTCTTGTTCGATAATTTACGATCGAGCTGCAACTCCATATTACCAGTCCCTTTAAATTCCTCGAAAATTACCTCATCCATTTTGCTACCTGTATCAATTAGCGCGGTTGCTAAAATGGTTAAAGAACCACCATGCTCAATATTACGCGCAGCACCAAAGAAGCGCTTTGGCTTATGCAGTGCATTGGCGTCAACACCACCAGATAGCACCTTACCCGATGCTGGCTGAACAGTATTGTAGGCTCTAGCCAAGCGCGTAATCGAATCGAGCAGAATTACCACATCGTGGCCACACTCTACCATACGCTTAGCCTTCTCAAGCACAATGTTAGCAACCTTTACATGCCTTTCGGCAGGCTCGTCAAAGGTAGATGATACAACCTCGGCATTTACGTTGCGAGCCATATCGGTTACCTCCTCAGGGCGCTCATCAATGAGCAAAACAATCATGTAAACCTCTGGATGATTGGCAGCAATTGAGTTGGCAATATCCTTTAAAAGAATTGTTTTTCCAGTTTTGGGCTGTGCTACAATTAATCCCCTTTGTCCCTTACCAATGGGTGAGAACATGTCAACCACTCTGGCCGAAAGACTATTTTGTCCGTTGCCAAGCAGATTAAACTTCTCGTCAGGGAAAAGTGGTGTAAGAAAATCGAAGGGAATACGGTCGCGAATATAATCTGGGCTCCTTCCGTTAATCTCAAGAACCTTAATAAGCGGGAAATATTTCTCATTCTCTTTAGGTGGACGGATGGTACCTGTAGCCGTATCACCAGTTTTTAGTCCAAAGAGTTTTATCTGCGATTGTGAGACGTAAACATCATCGGGTGAATTAAGATAATTATAATCCGAAGAACGAAGAAATCCATATCCATCGCTCATAATTTCAAGAACACCTGTAGCGTTAATTATCCCTTCAAACTCGTATCGCTCACCACCACCTCGCCTATCATAACCTTTTTTCTGCGGAAATTCACGACCCGACTGCTTCCTTTGTCCATCTGATTTTGCATCAGTTTTGAGGGGACTATCTGGTTTAGTTTTATTATCAACCTTGCTTTTCTCTGGGGCAGACTGTGCCTTTCCTTCAACAGCACCAGTCTTATCCTTTTCGGAGACAGGACTAGCCACCTCAGACTTTGCTATGGGAGAATCATCTTTAACTTTCTGAGTGAATTTTGGAGTTCCGTCATCTACCTGATCCTGCTTGCGAGTAAGTCTTTTGCGTTTGTTCTTATCACCCTGCTGCGAATCGTCTAATTTATCCTTACTGTCTATTGGACCCTTTTGCCCACTACTCTGGCTCTGCTTTTGAGGTTGCCTTGCATTTTGTTGGCTATTCTTAACTTCGGGCTTTGCAGATTCCTTTGAACGCTCAGGTTTCCTCCCTCGCTTATCAATATCTTTTATTATAGTCTTTTTATCCTGTATGGCAGCAGCATCAATTGCCTGTTGATCAAGGATTCTGTAAATAAGATCTTGCTTGCGTAATGCTTCTATACGCTTAATGTTCATTCCTTTAGCTATCACTTTAAGCTCAGGAAGCAACTTTTTGTTAAGTTCTAAAATATCGTACATGTGGTTTTTGTGAATTTATATTGCTTTATGGGATTACTATTGCTAGTAGATTAATTATGTTGCATGAGTAATCTGAGAGTTGTAGTACAACGATGTGTTTTTAAGGGATATACCAAGAAATGAAATATACGGGAATATTCCGCAATGTTAATCATTTTATTTTTAATTGCCTAAATTATAGCAAAAAAATGAGTTCCATCAAAAAAAAAACCGAAAGGTGCTGATTTAAACTAATTAATGTATATATTTCAGTGCTTAAATAAAAAGATTTAGGGCTATGAGGCAACTTAAAATCATTAAGCAGGTAACTAGCCGAGAAACCGTCTCGCTTGATAAGTATCTTCACGAGATTGGAAAGGTTGACCTTTTAACCGCCGAGGAGGAGGTTAACTTAGCACGCCGTCTAAAAGAGGGCGACAAGTCGGCTTTGGACCAACTTGTAAAGGCCAACCTGCGTTTTGTTGTTTCCGTTGCCAAGCAATATCAAAACCAGGGATTAAGCCTACCCGACCTAATCAATGAAGGTAATCTAGGGCTTATTAAGGCAGCGAAACGCTTTGACGAAACCCGTGGTTTTAAGTTTATATCCTACGCAGTTTGGTGGATTAGACAGGCAATTTTGCAAGCACTGGCCGAACAGGCTAGAATAGTTAAACTTCCCCTTAATAAGATTGGCTCCATAAATAAGGTGAATAAAGCTTTTGTTTTACTTGAGCAAAAATTTGAAAGGGAGCCTTCGGTTGAGGAGTTATCCGAAGTACTAGAACTTGCCCCAAAGGACATTAAGGAAGCGCTTAAAAGTTCGAACAGACATTTATCAATGGATGCCCCAATATCTCCCGACGAGGATGGCAATCTATATGACATTATGCTCATCAACGAAACACCCGCCCCCGATAGAGGACTACTAAACGATAGTCTTAGAAAGGAAATTGAAAGAGCGCTATCAACCTTAACACCACGAGAAGCTGACATAATCCGCTTGTACTTCGGCCTTAATAGTAATCACCCGCATACGCTCGAAGAGATTGGTGAAGAGCTTGACCTTACCCGTGAAAGAGTTCGGCAAATAAAGGAAAAAGCCATAAAAAAACTTAAGCAAGCTACACGTAGCAAGGTACTTAAAAATTATCTTGGATAAATTTCATCTTCGGAACTTTCCTTAAAACACCCAATTCAAATATACAATGAACACAAGAATACGCTATCTGCTTAAAATATCATTAGCAATTTTCTTTCTGCTTTTTGCTTCGCTATTTACTGCTGCACAAATCCAATTTGAAGATTGGTTTGAGAATAAAACTCTCCGTATTGATTACTTCTTGTCGGGTAACGAAGCCAATCAGCACATCTTTTTAGATGAACTTAAAGCAGAACCATACTGGAGCGGCCCCCTTAATAAGACCATTGATACGCTCAACCTGGGCAGCTACAAAGTTGATGTTTGGGATATAGAGACCAAAAAACTTCTCTACTCTAAGGGATTCTGTACGCTCTTTCAAGAATGGCAAACGGTACATGAAGCAAGTTACCTTGACAAATCATTCGAGCAGGTTACACGCATCCCATTTCCAAAGCACAAGGTATTGGTCAGGTTTAGCTACAGAGATAAAAGTGGCAAATTTGAGAAACTATTTGAATTTGATGTTGACCCCAGCGACATGAACATCCACAAACACGATGTTGAAAAATATAAGACCACACAAATAGTTAACAACGGAAATTACAGTAACAAACTCGACATAGCATTTATTGCTGAAGGATATTTGCCCGAGCAAATGGACAAGTTTATTGGAGATGTAAAAAGATTTACGGGCTACCTTTTTAGCCAGGAACCTTTTTCTGGACTAAAAACCAATATCAATATATGGGCCATTGAATCTCCATCAAAACACACGGGTCCCACCAACCCCGGAAAACAAATTTGGAATACAACCGCAGTACAGTCATCATTTTACACCTTTGGAATTGACCGCTACCTGACCACAACAAAGTTTAAAAGGGTAATGGATATTGCTGCAAATGCCCCAGCCGATATTATTTATGTTATTGTAAATACAAAAGAGTACGGGGGCGGCGGCATCTATAATCACTACAATGTTTGCACATCGAATCACGCCTTTTCAAATGAGGTTTTTATTCATGAACTGGGGCACGGCTTAGCTGGTTTAGGCGATGAGTATTACGACTCGGATGTAGCCTATCAGGACTTCTACCCATTCGATGTTGAACCCTGGGAGCCCAACATTACTAGTCTTGTAAACTTTTCGATGAAATGGCAAGATATGGTTCTCCCAAAAACACTAATTCCAACGCCCGTTACTGCTGAAAACTCAACAACCATTGGTGTTTACGAAGGGGCAGGATATACTAGTAAGAGAGTATATAGACCCTACATTGATTGTAGGATGAAGAGCAATTCGGCACCCAGTTTTTGTCCTGTATGCAAAAGGTCGATTGAACGGGTTGTTTATTCGTTTACTGATTAGTAAACAACAACTGACTCAACCCGTTTTTGGATAGAGTGTGGAGCAACGTAGAGCAAAAGAGAATAAACTCCCCCTCCTACTTCTGCTTTACCCTAAGATAGATATTGGTTAAAACCTTTTTTGTGTATAGCGGAAAATCACCATTCATCATCCAGGCATAGTAGTTTGGTTCTTTCTCTAAAACAGCCTCAACGGTTTTGCCTTTGTGCTTGCCAAAATTGAAAACCTCAACCCCATTCTCATCATAAATTATTCGGCCTGCAAAATCGGCATTCTGATTGTGCGTACTAAACTCCGAAAGAAAACCAATATCATTCTCCAACTCCGGATACCTATCGAGCTGAGCCATTAGCACCTCAAAGGTAGCAAGAGTATCTGCCTCTGCCGAATGGGCATCATCCAAATCTTTACTACAATAAAACTTATATGCGGCCTCAAGCGTGCGCTTTTCCATTTTATGAAAAATGGTTTGAACATCGATAAACTTGCGCTTTCGGAAATCGAAATCAACATCCGCTCTCAGAAACTCTTCAGCAAGCAATGGGAAATCGAACCTATTGGAGTTAAAACCAGCCAAATCGCAACCCTCCATAAATTTTGCCAACGATTTTGCAATCTCCTTAAAGGTGGGCTCATCCTTAACGTCGTCATTGGTTATACCATGAATTGCTGTGGACTCGGCAGGAATTGGAATAGTTGGGTTAATCCTACGAGTTTTGAGTTCTCTGTCGCCATTTGGCATTAGCTTAAGTGCTGCCATCTCAACAATTCTGTCGTTAACAACATCGAGGCCCGTGGTTTCTAAATCAATAAAAATAAGTGGATTCTTTATCTTAATTTCCATAGCTGAAGAAGTTTTATATAAAAAATTAACGAAGCCTATCTACGCTTAGTAGATGTGGCTTCGTTATAGTTTTAAAAACCTTGAATTGGTTATGCTCCAACCATCATCGGCATAAGCAGCATAAGCACATCCTCGTCCTCGTTCTCATTAACTGCGGGGAAAAGTAGACCTGCCCTCGATGGATCGGATAGCGAAAGTATTATATCGTTGGTTGAAATATTGGCCAAAATCTCGATTAAGAAAACCGATTTAAAACCAATTTCCATATCATCCCCCTCATACTGGCATTGTAATTTTTCGAATGCAGAAATAGAGAAATCAAGATCCTGGGCTGACACCTCAATTTGATTGCCGCTAAGCGAAACCTTTACCAAATTGCTTGCCTGATTTGTGAAAGGTGCAACGCGCCTTAACGAGTTATAGAAATCGAGCCTATCAACGGTCATCTGGTTTGGATTATCGGCAGGGATAACCGAGTTATAGTTGGGGTAAACCCCCTCAACCAAACGGCAAACCAAGGTATAGTTTTCAAGTGTAAATAGCGCATTCTTGTCATCAAACTCAACCAATACATCGGCTGACTCCCTAGCTAAAATATTCTTAAGCAGCGCGGCAGGTTTTTTAGGCAGAATGAACGAATTGATTTGGTCCGATTTAACATCTAGCCTTTTGTAGCGTACCAACTTATGTGCATCTGAAGCAACAAAGGTTAGGGCCTCTTCGGATAGTTCGAAAAGAATACCATTCATCACGGGCCGCATCTCATCGTCGGCAGTTGCAAATATGGTTTTGGTAATACCCGAGAGCAATGCATGGGCAGGAACTCTTACCGATACCTTTGACTCGTCTTTTACCACTGCCTTAGCAGGGAAATCCTCGGCAGGTTGGCCTACGATGTTAAACTCCCCAGTATCGCTGCTTACCTTAATGGCAAAATTTTGCTCATTTATATCGAAGGTAAGAGGTTGCTCGGGAAACTCTCTAAGAGTATCAACCAAAATACGATATGGTATTGCCACTCGACCGCCATCGGTTACGTTCTCAAGCCTAATTTTTGTTGTTAGGGTTGTCTCAAGGTCAGAGGCAGTAATCTCAAGGTCGTTACCATCGAGGTTGAAAAGGAAGTTATCGAGTATTGGTAAAGTATTTTTCGAACTGATTACCCTACTCACCACCGATAGGTGGCTTAAAAGTTCGGTACTTGAAACTACAAATTTCATCCGTATTGAATTTTAGATTATTAAGCAAAAGTAACTCTTATTCTGAATTTAATAAGATATAATGTTAGCAAATATACAAATTTTGGACTAATACAGCTAGTTAAGTAGTCCCCTTTTAACACAAGTTCTGATAACTAAGGTGCATTGGTGTAACTCCATTCAATATTACAACAATTACGGCAACTAATCAAAACGAGCTATTGTGTATTTTGGTAAAAGTACGATAGGTCCCATAGTAAAGGATAAATGTCCATATATCCAACAAGGTAAATCCCTTTATCGGGTTGATAGGACAGATAAACATTATTGGGATCATATTTTATCTTTCTGCCTAATTCATCGATATAGGGCTCAATGGGTATGGGAAATATCCTTAGGCCATGCACATCGCCATGGCCACTACGGATGCTAATAATATGGTCTGGTTGGGTCAGCATTTGCGGAATATTATCGTTACCCAAAAACTCCTTATACTCAATAAGCGATAGGCTCTGCAAGAAACGTTCAACCTTAAGCGAATCGAAATGTGTAACAAAACTGCCCTTATAAATATCGTAAAGTTGATAATGGTCTTCAACAATATCAATCCTAAACGATTTTTCGATGGCATTTGGTTGCTCAACCTCTACCGAGGTTATCTGCTGCAATGGAATTAGGTTAATTTGATGGAGTTTCCAGTATACCTCATCTACTCTGAAAAGAGAAACAATACGACCCTCGAAACTAGGAAGTGTTAGCCTATATGCAGTTTCTGCACCGCTCATCACCCCAATATCACCAAGATTAAAAACATCAGTGGAGAGAATGCTATACTCTTTTACAACCCTTCGACCTGAACGAATAGTAACCTGTAATCCATTTACCCTTGCCTGCTGCAAAAGGCTATCGTTAACGGCAAGCGGGATTGGGGTAACAGGGGTTAGGCGCAATAAAACCCGATGCAATACCTCAACTGCTGGAGGATAGGCCTTGAAGCTGTCATTTACAAACCAATCGTCTCCCTGTTTATTTAAGGTTAAAGTGCCATTCAAGCTACTAATCTCAATGTCTGAAATAGAGTTCAAATCCTCTAGTGCAAAAGATTTTTTTGCTGAGAGATTTTTTTGCTCAAAATAGTTACTGAGCAGAATGGCTCCAGCAATGGCTGCCAGCAGAATTAGCCACCAAATTTTTTTGAGGATTTGCATTTTTAGTGGGAGTGATTACTTTACGTATCGCTTTCGCCTAACCAGCAACCATATAGCCACAAATATCATTAGGATTAACGAAGGAATTAGTAAATTCAGAACCTGCCATTTAGTGCGATGTTCAAGCACTTTGTTTTTATCGAGCAGTCTAAGTTTAAACTCTCTTGATTTGAGGTTCATCAACCCTGAATCGTCGTTAAGGTAGTTCACCATATTAACTACAAAATCCTTATTGCCGTAGGTTTGATTTGTGTACCTATCGAACCCAAGGGGGATGATATAAGCCCCATCACCACGACGTCTAACCTCGTTACGAATAACATCGGCATCAGAAACAACAATCATACGAGTTGGGACACTTTTTTCGCGAAAGCGAAAAGGATTTCCATTATTGTAAGCTGCTAAAGGTCTATTGGTAAATACCGAGGGGAACACACCCTCGAGCAACACCGCAACGGGTATATTTGACTGGGTAAACTCCCCCTCGAGCGGACTCTGCTCAATTTGTGCTAGGTTGATAAAGGTAGGCACGTTAACCGTTCGCGCATAGGGCGATGTTCTTAAAAGAAATCGCTTATTTACCTCATGGTTCATCCCAACCGTATCAATTGGGCTTATGAACTTTGTGGCAATGGGGTTCAGGTTTCGTGTTACAGGATGGCTACTTGGGCCGGCAATTTCCGTAATTTCATCGCATTGTTT
>CALGIR010000244.1 GCA_937915475.1 uncultured Bacteroidales bacterium | reverse complement strand
CACTACAGGGCTTCGCAAGCTCAACACCTTTCGTTTCATTCCGGCTACATTCGTTTCAGCCACTTTCAGCCCATTCGCTGCCCATAAATGGCTCGCCTGCTGGTCGCCACCGGCTGCGGTGCTGTCATGGTTTTCGTGTTTGCCTGTCTGACCATAATTGATTTTCAGCGGTATCCAGTCAAAAAACAAAAACACACGCCAGCCCCTTGCTGTAAACAGTAGCCATCCACCGCCCTCGTTCTTCGGGTCTCTCAGTCTGCCACCGGCGGCTCCACTCGCTGGCGGCTCGCGATGCTTGTCCATTGTCCGCAATCCGTTTCGCTATCGCTTCACTCATTGCAACCAATGTCCAGCCGAAAGAGCTCAAGGCTGTATAACCTGTTTTCGGATTTAACCCTGCTTCTCCCACACCAACCCCCGACCACCCACCCCTAAAAACAAATGCAGTTGAATTATTTTTTAAAAAGT
Source organism: uncultured Bacteroidales bacterium (assembly GCA_937915475.1). Taxonomy (GTDB): domain Bacteria; phylum Bacteroidota; class Bacteroidia; order Bacteroidales; family Tenuifilaceae; genus Perlabentimonas. The sequence continues at coordinate 11,015 of CALGIR010000244.1, read as the reverse complement.
CAGTTTTTCGGAAAGTTGTAAGTATTTATAGTAAATAATAATTGTATTAAAACAGAAAGTAGGTATTATGAACAAGTTCGATTTCTTAAACACCGAAGAATATAGGGTTCGTTTCTATGAATTGGTTAATTACAAAAGATAATTGAAGTTTACCTAAACTTTGGAGGTATCTTTTCAGATGAAAAAGGAATTATGCAAAGATAGCCGCTCCGCTTACCGTCCGTCAAGGTCAAGCCCTACGGGTTTTTATCAAAATCTCCACACCCTTCGGGGTAGTATTTTGATAAAAAACCTTGACTGCCGCCGCTACACTGGCTGTTGAAATGGCATATCCTTTTTTCTTCTTTCTTTTTTTCGTTTTTCTTTCTGAAAAAATATTGTTGTTTGATTTGTGCGTGTCGATAGTTTAGCTCGTTTGATGAAGCATTCAAGATGACTGAAAGCAGGTCGCAGCAAGAAAAAGCATAGTATACCAAATTGATAATCTCCCCATTAGCTCATATTATTTTTGATTTCGGATGAGGTTAAAGCCGTGTTAAGCCCTTACCAAGTCCAAGAGTTGTGGTTTGATGTAATTTCAAGGTCATATAAAACAACTACATTGTTCGTACCTGAGTGGACGTAGTTGTGGTTTGATGTAATTTCAAGGTCATATAAAACCATCCTATAATATTAGCCAAAGATGTTGCGGTTGTGGTTTGATGTAATTTCAAGGTCATATAAAACTCTTTACAGTTATACTAACAGGCACAATCAGTTGTGGTTTGATGTAATTTCAAGGTCATATAAAACTTTGATTTGAACGCAACCGATACGGAGGGGTTGTGGTTTGATGTAATTTCAAGGTCATATAAAACACGCAATAAAAACGCTTTTATTTATATAGGGTTGTGGTTTGATGTAATTTCAAGGTCATATAAAACGTCGGATACGATGCCTATTCTTTTGACCTGGTTGTGGTTTGATGTAATTTCAAGGTCATATAAAACAATCTCACATCGTTATAGACCTGCATGACGGTTGTGGTTTGATGTAATTTCAAGGTCATATAAAACATACTGACGGGTAAATGGCACGGTAGTAGAGTTGTGGTTTGATGTAATTTCAACATCTAACAAAACCGACAGCCCAGCATACTAGCACACCTAAAAAGAAAGTAAGGCTCACCAGTTTACCGCAATACTTCAAACCGCGTTGGACCAGAAAGCCTTACTCTTTTGCAAATATAAGTTTAAATTACATTGAAATGCAAATAAAACGCCATTAAAATAACGCCATAGAATGTGGTTTGATGTAATTTCAAGGTCGTATAAAACGATTAGAAGCCTCAGGCAGAATTAGCTGTTCTGAGAAATATAATAATCAAAAAATGCTTAATTGAAAATAATGAATATATTTGGTTACCATAAGATATAATTTTCGCTTAATTTGAAAACAATACATCTTAGTTGCCGCTAAGTGTAGAAAATAGTAAGGAAATGATAGCAGCACATGCACAAAATAGCACATTCGCAAGTTCCAACACAAAAACAGATGTTTGAGTTTGCAAAAGTAGGGTATTGGGTTTCTTTCCAGCACACTAACGGTTTAATTATAAAAAGGCCTGAAATTGGCCATCTTAAAACTTAAAACTGTTATGGCTAAAGGAAAGAAAGTAAGTGTAAAAGGTACTGAAATTTCAATTTTCCCACAAAACGAAATTGACTTCATCAGCCTTACGGATATGACAGCCGGCTTTAAAGAAGGAAGCGGGCTTATTGGTAAGTGGATTACCAACAAGAACACCTTAGAATATTTAGGTATCTGGGAGAAAATTAACAATTCTGATTTCAATTACCCCGAATTCGGGGTAATTGAACAGGAATCTGGTATCAATCGGTTAATTATGTCTGTAGGTCAATGGATTGAGCGGACCAATGCTTTTGGAATGCTAGTGAAAGCGGGCAGATATGGCGGCACATATGCTATTAAAGAAAATTTAATTCCCAAAGACCTGAGCAAACAAAAGCAATCCTTTGTATATGCTTCCGAAGCGGATTTATTGAACCTGGCTTTGTTTAATAAAACAGCCAAACAATGGCGTAGCGAAAATTCCGATAGAGAGGGTAACATGCGTGATTATGCAACATTGGAACAACTGGTGGTGCTCTCCAATATGGAAAGTATGAATGCCGAACTCATAAAATCAAGAAATGAACCTCAAGAACGCCTCGTAAAACTTAATCAAATGGCCATTTCGCAAATGAAAGTATTAATTGAAAACACACAACTTAAGAAACTAAAATAGCATGGATTTGCGGATATTTAATGAGCAATCACTTTTTGAAGCAATGAAGGAATTGAATTTATCAATTACTGCTTATTCCAACGGCAAGGATAGAAGTCTCAGAATAGAATCAGCTATTTTGAGAAATCAAATATTCATAAAACACTAAATTAAAAATAACACGTGGAATTTAAAGATTATTACAAAACGCTGGGAGTCAGCAAGAATGCGACTGCTGATGAGATTAAAAAGGGATATCGGAAATTGGCACGTAAACACCATCCCGATGTAAGTAAAAATCCTGACGCAGAAAAAAAATTTAAGGATATTGGTGAAGCCTATGAAGTGCTTAAAGATCCTGAAAAAAGGAAACTATACGATCAGTATGGATCGGATTGGGAAACGGGCAAGCAGCGGGAAGAATATCAAAAGCAATACCAGAGCGGTGGATATGGAAGTAACTTTGGTTTTGAAGGAAGTTTTGACAACAGCAGAGAGTACAGCGATTTTTTTGAAACGCTTTTTGGCAATGCCCGGCAGAAAGGTGGTTTCCATAGGCAACAATTCCAGCAGAGAGGTGAGGATATTGATGCATCCATAAAAATACCCATAATAGATGCTTTCCATGGGGGTACCAGACGCATTAGTTTTACTGTTCAATCTGTGGCAAATAACGGAAGAGTTACCACTAAACCAAAAACCTTGAATGTTACTATTCCCAAAGGAATCAGAAGCGGTCAAAAGATTCGCCTTGCTGGGCAGGGATCGCCGGGTTACAATGGTGGAGAAAACGGGGACCTTTTTATCAAAATTGAATATGAAAAAGACCCAATTTACTCAGTAGAGGATGCTGATATTTATATGAATTTGCCTGTGGCTCCTTGGGAAGCCGCACTTGGAGCCAGCATTACAATTCCATCACCCAGTGGAAATGTAAAGTTGAAGTTGCCCGCGGATTCATTTCAGGGAAAAAAATTAAGACTGAAAGGTAAGGGAATACCTGCAAAACCACCTGGAGACCTTTATGTGATTATTAGTATTGTACTCCCGCCAGCAAACAACGAAAAGGCAAAAAAGGTGTACGAACAAATGAAAGACCTGAATTTTAATCCACGAACAAATTTTGGAGGATAGTAGCATGAGCAATCAAATAGAGAAAGTTTACGAAGGAGTAGCTGTTGATGAGGATGAATATATCAGCCTTACTCATTTGTGCCAATACTGTAATCATACCCAAGAAGAGATAGTGGAACTTGTAGATGAGGGCATTCTTGAGCCCATTGGTGGCTTAAAACAGGAGTGGCGTTTTAACTATAAAGCCATTACACGTGTTAAAAAAGTAAGGCGTTTGCAAAAAGATTTTGAGCTTGAACTTTCGGCTTCAGGATTAGTCATTCACTTGTTAGATCGTATTGAAGAACTGGAATCTAGGCTTATTAACCTCGGTTGTTGAACTTAGATTGAGTTTCAATATCCTTATGTTACATAAACCCGAATTGTAGCCTATAATGCGTGGTTTGTCTACACTATACAGCGGACAAAATTCAACAGCATGAACAATGCATAAAATAAAAGTCGAGTAGTATATAATACTAACCGCTAAAGCTACTAGTCTCAAAAACCCGCTAAAAATGGTACCAATTGATAATAGGTTAAATTCTCTGCAAAAAAAGTTGGAAGGGCTAATCGAAAAGCAAACAGAATTTGCCCACCAAATAAACGAGTTAAAGCGTGAAATTGGGGTTTTTAGTAAAAAACCAATTATAAAAGATGATACTTCTGAGCGCCTTCAGGAGAAGATAGTCGAGACAAGAGAAGCGAGAGAGCCGAAATATCCAGCTAACCCCACTCCCACTAATAATGCCCATGATTATGATAAACCAAAGCGGAACCTTGAGCGCTTGATTGGCGAAAATTTAATCAGCAAAATAGGAATTATAATAACCATTATAGGTGTAGCCATTGGTATTAAATATGCCGTTGAACATCAGTTTATAAGCCCTGTAATTAGAGTGATTCTGGGCTATTTAGTAGGCGCAGTTTTACTGGGTTTTGCCTATAAGTTAAAACGAGAATACGAGAGTTTTAGCGCAGTGCTTTTGAGCGGTAGCTCGGCAATTATGTACTTTATTACTTTTGCTGCCTACAGTTTTTATGGCATTTACTCCCAATGGTTTGCATTTGCTTTAATGCTTGCTTTTACAGCATTTACGGTAGCGGCAGCGCTAAAATACAATCAACAGGTTATTGCGCATATAGGACTTGTTGGTGCATACGCCATTCCTTTTTTGGTTAGTACAGGTACTGGCAAGGCAGAGTTTTTATTTGCTTACATGGCCATTATCAACGTTGGCATACTGGCCATAAGTATAAAAAAATACTGGAAACCGGTTTACTTCTCCTCATTAGCATTTACTTGGCTTATCTATTTGGCATGGCTACTGTTTAGCTATAGGCACGCAGAGCACTTCACCATGGCATCGGGATTCTTACTGGTTTTCTTTTTAATTTTCTACTCATCATTTTTGATATTTAAACTCTTGAAAAAAGAGTCGTTTGCTACTTCAGATATAATTCTTCTACTTGCAAACTCATTCCTATTCTACTTTTTTGGGTATTACATGTTAAGTAAGACCCCGAGTCTTGAGGCATATACTGGTCTTTTTACTTTATGTAATGCTCTGTTGCACACTGCCGTTGGAATCTTAATTTTCAGGCAAAAGCAAACCGATAAGAATCTTTTCTTCTTCGTTTTAGGTTTAGCTTTGGCTTTTTTTACCATCGCCATTCCCGTACAACTGGATGGGAACTGGGTAACCCTACTTTGGACCATTGAGGGTGTAACCCTTTTCTGGATAGGCAGAACACGTGGGGCTGCGTTTTACGAAAAATTGGCGTTTCCTTTACTATCAATTGCTTTTGTAAGCATAATTCACGATTGGAGCGTGCAGTTATGTAATCTGGATATCAATATTTATACTCCATTCAGCAATATCAACTTCTACTCGTCGCTTGCAGTAACCCTCCTGTTTGCTCTGGTTATAGCCCTTAGTATTAGTAATAGGTACTCTGCCCCAGAGTTTAAGGCAACATATTATAGCGTATTTGCACAGTATTTTTTACCCCTGATGTTTGCTATTATTGCCTACTTTACCTTTGCAACAGAAATATATAGCTACTGGACACAACAGTACTCAGCATCCATGGTGCTAATGCCAACCAGCGACCCCGAGGTGCAAACTCAACTTTTTAATGCTAGCTTACTTCACTACAAAACTATTTGGTTAATTAACTATAGCCTTCTGTTCATTGGGATAATAACATACCTAACATCGTTAAGTAAAAAGAATGAGCAATTGGGTAAAATCCTACTCACTTTAACACTTGTAACCATTGGAATATTTTTAGGCCGTGGGCTACACCTTTTCAGCGAACTACGAACATTGTATTTAGACCACAATACGACGTTTGAAATCACTAGAAATTCCATGGATATTGCCATTCGTTACATATCCTTTGCATTTTTGGCCTTTGCCATTTTAGGGTGCCAAAAACTAATTGCAGGTCATAATCTGTCCAAAAAAGTGGCTGTTCAATTCGATATATGCCTACATATCATATTGGTGTGGGTTTTGAGTAGTGAGCTAATCAGCTGGATAGACTTGGCCAACTCCCCACAGTCATATAAACTAGGGATGAGCATTCTATGGGGCATCTATTCGCTTTTTCTGATAGCTATTGGGTTATGGAAAGGGAGAAGGCATCTCCGTATTGGTGCAATTACGCTTTTGGCAATTACACTGGTAAAACTATTTATTTATGATATTGCCCACCTCAATACGCTTTCAAAGGTAATTGTTCTTCTATCGCTTGGGGTTTTACTATTAATTATTTCTTTTCTTTACAATAAGTACAAGCACTTAATAATCAATTCGGATGAGTAAGGCAATTTTAGCTGAAGAGGTAAATATCAACCCAAGCACTGTACGCTTTGGCTACAGTTTTTATTATATGATATTGGCACTTGCAATCAGTCTGTTGTTATTTGTTCAACATGCTGCTTGTAATGAAGTTAGCAAGGTTGACACAAGCCTAAATGAGATTAAAAGACACATTGATGTATTATGCTCGCCCGAGCTCTATGGGCGTAGCTCACTGACGGGTCACGACAACAAAGCCGCATTTTATATCGATAGTATTTTTACGGCGCAAAAACTGAAACCCTACAAGACAGTTCCTACTATATCCTATAAGCAATCATTTGGCATTGTTTGCACAACACCTAAATCGCGTACATTAACCTTTCTGGGGAAAACCTATGGCTTTGGTACCGATTTTATTGCACTTGGAGCGGTACCAGATTCATTCAATGATATTGAGATTGTATTTGGGGGTACAGGTACACCTAAAGAGTTGGATTCAATTGAGCTGAAAGGGAAAGCATTGCTTATACTTACTAATAATTTAAGAGTTGGCGCGCTAAACGTTCAAAATTTAGCCAAGAGCAAAGGCTGTGCCCTAATTATTGTTGCTAACCCAACAAAAAACCAGCAATTCTCGCAAATATCACGGCAGGTTAATGCATTACACTCTAAAACCACTTATACAATTGCCAACTCAAAAAAATCTGTACTTACCCGAAGTTTTTCTCCAGTTGCCGACCCGATTCCCCAAATCTTAATCTCTAATCAGGTTACCAGTGCAATTCTTGGTGAGAATCCGCTTAAGGTTTGGCAAAGGATTAACAGAAACGAAACAATTAGGACATTGCCTCCCGGCATAAAGTTGGGTTTGCAGTTCGAAAAGCAAACCGATACCATTAATACTCAGAACGTAATTGGATGGATTCCATCATCGAGAAACTCAGGCAAATCGATTGTTGTTTGTGCCCATTTCGACCATCTTGCCCCTCAGGGGCAAAACTGGTTCCCAGGAGCCGACGATAATGCATCGGGAACAGCCCTACTAATTGAGTTAGCAAAACGGTTTGCAGCAAAGGCAAAACGAGGTGTTGAGTTTAAGAACAATATAATATTTGCCGCTTTTACTGCCGAAGAAATTGGCCTACTTGGTTCAGAGCACTATTCAAAAAATCCGCTTTTCCCATTAGATAGCACCACCGTAGTATTGAACTTTGATATGGTTGGTAGAGCGAGAAAACAGAATGGTACAAAAAAAAACCTTTTTATAAGCGGTGCTAACAGCATCGAAAAGTTTGGTAAAACGGCCTTACAAATCAATGCAGATACCTCGCTTTACATCGATTTTAAATCGTTGGCGTGGATGTCCGCTTCCCTCCTTTCGGACCATTATCACTTTGAGACCAAAGGCATTCCTGCCTACTTGCTTACCACTGGCCTCCATAGTGAATACCACACTCCCCTCGATACCCCTGATAGAATCTGTTATAAAGGTATCGAGGACATTATTAGCTATACACAGAGGTTGATTCTTTACCTCGATTCAAGCAATAATCAATGGCTAAATAATTGATGTAAAGAGTAATCGCTAAAAATACAAATCCCTCTCGCCCTGTTTAATACGTTCAATTCTACCCCTGATTTCAACAGGGTTGCCCTGACTATTAAGGTTCTCAAGTGTTTTGTTGATTAATTTCCACCCCTTAGTTTGTACTTGGGGTGTTGCATAGTCAACTAAATACTCACTAAGGGTGAGAATGGCGTTGGGCGTGCAGTATCTTTTAATAAACCCTGGTACTGAGAATTCCATAAAGTGCTCACCTGTTCGGCCCAAGCGGTAGCATGCGGTACAGAACGAGGGTAAGTTTTCGTGGTCGATTAGCTCCTCAACAATCTCGGCAAGAGAGCGGTTGTCATTAATCATAAACTGCTCGCGATTAAGGTTTTGAACTTCGTTTTTTGAGTTTGAGTAGGAACCCAGCTCGAGCTTTGTACCCCCATCAATTTGCGAAACGCCAAACTGTATCACCTCGCGCCTTACAGCAACCGACTCCCTAGCAGTAAGAATCATACCCGTATATGGAACTGCTAATCTTAGGATGGCTACTAGCTTAACAAAATCATCATCATTAACCTCAAACTCCTTGGGAGTATTTACCGATGCGGCATCCTTTATTCGGGGAAACGAAATGGTATGTGGTCCCACATTATAGCAGGCTTCTAAGTGGTTGGTATGACGAACCAGCCCAAGTACTTCGTAGCGCCAATCGTAAAGTCCAAATAGCGCACCAATACCAACATCATCTAAACCAGCCTCTTGCGCACGGTCAAGGCTAGTCAACCGCCAGTTAAAATCGCGTTTTTTACCGCCTAAATGATATTGTGCATAAGCCTCGGGGTTATAGGTTTCCTGAAAAACCTGATACGTTCCAATTCCCGATTCCTTAACTGTTCTAAATCCTTCGATATCAAGTGGTGCTGCATTAATATTTACCCTTCTAATCTCACCGTTACCCTTTTTAATGCCGTAAACTAGGCGAACATTATCAGCAATAAATTCGGGAGAGTAATCCTTATGCTCGCCATAAACAAGTATCAGGCGTTTTTGCCCGTTATCCTCAAGAGCCTCAACCTCCTTTATTATTTCCTCATCGGTAAGGGTTACCCTAACGGCTTCCTTGTTCGATGTTCTAAACCCGCAGTATGTACAGTTGTTTGTGCATTTATTGCCAATGTAAAGCGGAGCAAATAGCACAATTCTATTGCCGTAAACCTTTTTTTTAAGGTCGCGAGCTGCGTTTAGTATCTCTTCCACCAACACGGGGTCGGTAGTGTTTACCAGCACTGCGGTTTCCTCCAGCGAAAGCCTTTTCTTATCATATGCTTTGGCAATTACCTCGCGTACCCTTTCTGGAGTGGGTTTGGTATTATTAATGTAGTTCCAAATTTCTTCTGGGTCAATGAAAGGTTTCATCGGCTCGTCAGGAATATTGTATTTTTCGGGAATAAACTTCATGACAATATATTTTTTAAGTTAAAAAGAGATGCTTGCTCTTAGGTAGATATTTCTGCCCGGCTCAATGCTAATAGAACCACGATTTGTGGCAAGGTGATTGGTATAGCTTACGTCGGTAAGGTTATCGATACCAGCAAATAGTTGGAGATTTGAAAAACCCATATTGAATTTGGCAGAGCTAATGCTAAGGTCTATTCTATGGTAACCATCGGTTGCGGTTTCACCCTCAGCAATTTTATTCTGGTTGGCTGCACCCAAAACACTAGCCTCAATGGATCCAATCCTATTTACATTGTATCGTAAGCCAAACCTGCCGCTAAGAGGAGGAATTTGGGGTAAATCCTCTTCTGACTCGGTATCTCTCCCCCTAACGTATGCACCTGAGCCAAAAACTACCAGGTTTTTAGTAGCCTTATACTGAAATTTAATATCGGAACCGTAGAGCATAGCCGAGCTAACATTGGCGTTTACCAATGCGGGTAGAGTATCAATGATGCTTGTTGAGGTTATGGTGTATATGTATTCGCCTGGGGTTTCAACAATCATGTTGTTTATCCAGTTGGCAAAAACGTCAACCTGCATTATAAAATTCTGTTTCCAAACCCTTAGCCCTAGGTCAGTGGCATAGCCGCTCTCAGACTTAAGGTTTGGATCGCCAAGGAGAACGAGGCTTCCTAAATCAATAAACTTAAAACTCTCCTCAAGCGACGGTGCCCTAAACGAACGAGCAAAACTAGCCGAAAGGTCAATATCTTTACCAACCCTGTACAGCAAACCTGCATTTGCACTCCATGAGAACAGATTTTGCTTACCCGCTTCAAACGTAACGCGCTGATTGGGTGGCGAATCGTTACGTACACCATTCACTATTAAATAATCGATATCGAAATTTTGCTCATTTTTGGTTTGAATCCCATCGGCTCTACCCCCAATAATTAGGGTGAGTTTATCATCTAATAAACGAGTTTCGTTCTGCACAAAAATTCCTGCTGTTCCAAAAGTAGATTCTGGTGTTGGGGTTTCTCCCCTTACCATATTGTTGGTAGTTATTAAATCTCCTAAGGGATTAAAAACTTCTACTTTGATATATTTTTGCCTTTCAGTGTAAAGGTTTCTTGCCCAAGCATCAATACCCGCAATAAGAGTATTATCATCAGTAAAATTCCATGTACTCTGTAACTGAATCCCATTGGTTAAATGTTCGCCAGTTGGCGTAAAGTACTGCGGACTTGTGCGCCTGAACCCACCATTAGGTGTGGGTGCCTCCGAAACGGTATTTGGATATAGTAACACATCGCGAAGAATAAACTGATTATAGTAGCTAAGTTTTAACGATGAGAGCGTATTTGTAACATCGGTTACTTCGTAGCTGGCAGAGAAGAGTTGGCGCCCAATATCGCTATACGTTGCCGTGGCAGGACCCGGAAAGGCATCGCCACCGGGGATACCCACATCACTTGCACTATATTGCTGATATTGAGCCTTAAGAGTATGGTTTTTAAATGGTTTAAAGCCTACCCGTGCCGATATATTGTTGGTTGTAAACTGACTATTGGGTAGTTTACCCAAGGGAGTTCTAATATTTTGTGCATCGCTATACGTACCATTTACCTTAACGTACCACCTATCGGCACCAGCATTAATGTTGGCATAGCCAGAGTAGCTATTGTTTGCAGATGCAACCCCTGCAATTACATTTCCTGAAAGATGAGGCTCACTAGAAAAGTACCCATCCTTGGTTATGATATTTACTATCCCACCCATTGCCCCAGTGCCATAGAGCACGGATTGTGCACCCTTTACCACTTCAACC
>CALGIR010000243.1 GCA_937915475.1 uncultured Bacteroidales bacterium | reverse complement strand
GTGGAGTTGGAGGCAGGGTGTTGCTAACCGAAACGCTAATGCCTAAATTGGTTTGCTCAATACCCACCTCTATTACCGATGTTGTTTCGGTTTGCGCAACGCTATGCTTTATCGCATTTTCAAAAAGGGGCTGAAGAACCATACTAGGCACCATACACGATAGTACATCAACCGTAAAATTTAACGAGTACTTTAGGCGACTGCCAAATCGTACCTGCTCTATCTCAAGATATTTTTTACAATTCTCTATCTCGTCGTTAAGCGAAACCATGCTGTTGGGCGATTGCTTTAGCGAATACCTGAGCAGTTCCGAAAGTCTGTTAATCATATCCTGTGCTTTCTCTGGCGCACTAATAGTTAACGAGCTGATTGAGTTTAAGCTATTAAACAGAAAATGGGGATTGATTTGTAATTTAAGCCAATTAAGTTCAGCATCTTTAACTAAGGCCTTTAATTCGGCTTCACGCGACACCTTTTCCCGAAAATTTCCTACGTAGATTATTAAGTAAAAGACTAGTACAATTAAAATATAGTAGAAAAAACCTGCAATATATCTACTTGGCTCAAACTGCTCAAAAATCTGATTATATCCATTTGTGCTGAGCCATGAATTCTGAATTATCAGCTTATGCAAAAAAACAATGCCCAATACGCTAAAAACTGAAGTACCAATGTGGTTTATAAAGATGCTAAAAGGTCTCGATGTCTCAATGTCAAACATTTTGACCCAGAACCAAAGCCCAACAGATAGTAGTGCAAATAGTCCATTCCATACAACACTATCAATCAACGCCAAATTTATTGGCACATTGTATATAAAATAGTATGTGGTAGCGTGGATTGCCCCAATGACAATCCATACTACCATAAAAAGAATTCGGCTTAAATTATTTTTCAGGAAGGGATGATTCATTTTTAGTACCCTTTTATTTCTCCACCTCCAAATATAACAACTCCTTTTATAACAAGTTCCCTGTCTACTTCAATGCCGCCTTTGGGAGCAATACGTCTTTTATCTGAATAGCCACCAAAAATTGAGGTAACCTCAATTTTAATGCTCCAGCCCGCTGGTACAATAATTTTAGAGCCTCCAAAAAGGCAGAACATATCCAACACATTTCTCCCAGGTGCAAGTTCAGCATCCATCATATCGAAAGTACTGCCACCGAATATGTTAGAGACCTTGCCCCCTTTAAAGTTCTTTGAGGTAATTTTCTGCTCACTTCCGCCAAAAATGGCTATGTCATCAATAATATCCATATCAATTTCCCCTTTATCAAATCTACCTAATCGATTTTTATGGGAATTACCTCCTCTTTGGAAAATCAAGAGTAGACCTAGTCCAACAAACACTGTTGGCCAAAAGAAATGACGAATGGGATAGTGAAAGCCAAAAATTTTTGCTGCCAAAAAGAATCCTCCAATTGCAATCAGCACACTTCCTGTTGCTCTCGACTCATTTTTAGCAAGGCTAATCAAGCCAATGCCTATAAGTAAACTTTGCCAAGTAAAAATGTAATGGTTCCAGTTAAAGGGGATGATGTTGAATCTATCGGCAAACAGGAAACCACCTACAGCTAAAAAAATAAGGCCAATTATTATTCTGCTGTTATTCGACTTGCGCTTTTCTTCCATACGTTCCATAATAGTATTGTTTTTTGGTTTGATACTCCAAAAGTAAGGTCACAATCCTTTATAAAGAAGAACAAATCGGTGAAAGGGGTAAAATCGTCGGTAAGAAACAGAATACTTTAATCTACCCTCTTTTTAAAATGGGGTGAATTTCCTAGTTCGCCGTACCCAATGGTATCACCAGTAAGCCGAATACTAGCCTCAAGGCTATTATTGCTATCGTCAAAAGCCTCATCGGTACAAGGTTTATTATTGTATAGTTTATAGCTATCCCTATATATACCTGGGGTGATATTGGGCATAATTACGTTGGCTCCTACTTTTAGCCCCTTCTCGCGTCCAAGTTTATCAATGGCCTGCAATGCTGTTGGGGCAACAATATTTATATCCTTCATAAGGATTCTGAGTATTGCGGTCATCTTTAGCGAAAGGTTAAAGCGCTCCTCAAGGGGTAATAGCTGGTCTTTATATTTGTATAAAGGTGTATCTGGATGCTCAACGTAAGGTCCCATACCAACCATATCAATATCCATGCTTTTAATCCATAGTAAATCCTCAGCCAAATTATCGAGTGTTTGAAATGGTAGACCAATCATAACCCCAGAGCCAACCTGATATCCAACTCTTCGCAACATTCTTAAGCATTCAATGCGGTTATCAAAATCGTGTGCCTTGTTATTGGGATGTAGTTTTGCATAAAGCTCTTTATTTGAAGCCTCAATCCGGAGCAAATACCGTATGGCGCCATTATTGAACCACCTTTTATAGGTATCCTCGGTTTGCTCCCCCAAGGATAGGGTTATCCCTAACCCACCTTTTGTTGCCCTATTAATCTTATCGAGAAGCATTGATATCCTATCAACAAATTCCTCTGTATCCTTTTCCCCAGACTGCAGTGCAATGCTGGCATAGTCGTTTTTCCATGCAAGCACAGCTGCCTCAACTACCTCTTCGTCTGTTAAATTATACCTTTTGGTATTCGTATTCGAAGATCTGATACCACAGTAAAAGCAATTCTTCCTGCAGTAGTTCGACATCTCAATCAACCCGCGGAAATATACTTTGCAACCCACATAATGTTCCTTTACTTCAGCAGCCTTTGCGTATAGCTTATCCTTATCTTCTGCTTCTGCTTCAAGCAAAATCACTATATCCTCTTTTGTCAACTCCGGCTTGCTAAGTATTGAATCTATTGTGCTCATACATCAAGTAAATTAATGTGCAAATATACAACCTATAAACGTTGAACAAATTAAAGCATAAACAAGTTTTAAAGCACTTGCCAAAATTTAGCTTTGAAAAAAAAGATTTCGTAAGTTTGCTGACAATTCTTACACTAGGTAAAAATCAATTCAAAAAAATAAAAATAATGATAACCAAAGAGTTAACAAACCCGCAAAGCATAGTTATTATAGGTGGGTCAGACGATATCCAAAAACCAGGCGGTAGAGTACTTAAGAACTTAATCGACAACAATTACAATAAACCATTATATGTTGTTAACCCAAAAGCGGATAGCGTTCAGGGAATAAAGTGCCATAAAAGTGTTGACGATTTACCAGAGGTTGACCTTGCCATAATTGCCATTGCTGCAAAACACTGCCCAGAAACGGTAAGGGTTCTAGCAAAAGAGAAGAAAACTCGTGGTTTTATCATACTTTCGGCAGGTTTTCATGAGGAAAGCGAAGAAGGTGCTAGGCTTGAGCAAGAAATTGTTGATACTATAAACTCTGTTAACGGCAGTCTAATTGGGCCTAACTGCATTGGGATGATGAACTCGAACTACACAGGAGTTTTCTCACTTCCCATTCCTAAACTAGAGCCAAAAGGCATCGATTTTATTACTGGTTCGGGGGCAACTGCTGTGTTTATTCTAGAAACAGGAATAACAAAAGGGTTAACTTTCTCTTCGGTTTACAGCGTTGGTAATAGCGCACAAATGGGGGTTGAAGATATCCTTAAAGAGATGGATGAGAATTTCGATCCCAAAACAAGCTCGCTGGTTAAACTTTTGTATGTTGAAAGCATAAACAAACCCGACATGCTTCTGAAACACGCATCGTCGCTAATTCGTAAAGGATGCAAAATTGCTGCAATAAAAAGTGGAGGTTCAGAAGCCGGAAGCCGTGCTGCCAGTTCACATACGGGTGCTCTAGCCAGTAGCGACGTTGCTGTTGAAGCTCTTTTCCGAAAAGCAGGAATTGTTAGATGCCATAGCCGTGAAGAGCTGGTTAGCGTAGCAAGTGTCTTTGTGCATCCTGAACTAAAAGGGAAGCGCATAGCCATTATTACTCATGCTGGTGGACCAGCTGTTATGCTTACCGATGCCCTTTCGAACAACAATCTCGAAGTACCCACTATAACAGGACCAAAGGCTGACGCTTTACTAGAAAAACTATTTGCAGGATCGTCTGTTGCAAATCCAATCGATTTTCTTGCCACCGGAACAGCAGAACAGCTAGGTCATATCATCGATGCCTGTGAAAACAACTTCGATAATATTGACGCAATGGCTGTAATTTTTGGAAGCCCAGGGTTATTCCCTGTTTACGATGTGTACGATGTGCTCGACCAAAAAATGCGCGAATGCAAAAAACCTATCTACCCCATACTTCCATCCATTATTAATGTAAAGGATGAAATTGCGCATTTTATTGCAAAAGGACGCGTTAACTTCCCCGATGAGGTAATCTTTGGCAATGCGCTGGCAAAGGTTTACCATACACCAAAACCACAACCAGAAAATATTGAACAACCCGAGATAAACGTTAAAGCCATTCGCAGCATTATTGACAATGCGGATAACGGATATCTTTCACCCGAAAAACAACAGGAACTCCTCGATGCAGCAGGTATTACACGCGCAGGGGAGGCTGTGGTAACATCTGCCAACGATGCCCAAAAGGCTGCACAGAAACTAGGATATCCTGTAGTAATGAAAGTGGTAGGCCCCGTTCATAAATCGGACGTTGGTGGTGTAGTGCTTAATGTTAAAACACGAGAAGCGGTTGCTGACGAATTTAACCGAATGATTAAAATAAAGGACACAACCGCCATTCTAATTCAACCAATGCTAAGCGGTGTTGAACTATTTGTTGGTGCAAAACGTGAGGATTTATTCGGGCATATGGTTCTATGTGGACTTGGCGGTATTTTTATTGAGGTTTTAAAAGATGTAAATACAGGAATTGCTCCCATCTCTAAGGATGCTGCTACCGACCTAATTAGTCGCTTAAAAAGCCACAAAATATTAGAAGGAGTTCGCGGGCAGGAGCCTGTTAACGTAGAGCATTTTGCCGAAATAGTAGCTCGAGTTTCAGCCTTAGTTACCGCTGCACCAGAGATTTTCGAAATGGACCTCAACCCACTCCTAGGTAGAAAAGATAAAGTGGTTGCCGTTGATGCAAGAATAAGGATAGAGAAGGAATAAATACTAATTGCAAGAATATGAAGCATCCATAACAACGTCAACATACAAAAAAAATGACTATTACAATGGGTGTTTCATACCTGCCTGACCTGTCTGCTGACAAGCGGGTGGACGTTAAATAATAAAACAAACACATGAAAAAAAAGGATATACTGGTAATAACAATAGTAGTACTCCTCCCCTTCTACATTTTCCCCTCGGTTTATAAAGCATACGCAGATTTCAATACAGCCCATGGAATGATAATGAGCTTTATTAAGTTTGCCATTTTAGCAACCTTTGGAGAAATGATTGGTCTTAGGATTAGAACAGGAAACTACAATCAACCAGGTTTTGGAATAATTCCAAGGGCTATTGTATGGGGGTTTCTAGGCCTAACAATAAACATGGCATTCATAATATTTAGCAAAGGCACAATTCCACTTCTTGAGTATTTGGGCATGCAAAACCCAGGAAACATTCTCAATGGAAACCTATCATTTGCAAAAATTCTGGTGGCTTTTTGTATTAGCACTGCGTTAAACCTAATTTACGCACCCATTATGATGACACTACACAAAATAACTGACACACACATAACGAATAATGGAGGTACCGTTGCAGGTTTACTAAAACCCATTAAAATGGGCAATATTATGGCTAATATGGACTGGAGAGTTCAATGGGACTTTGTTTTTAAAAAAACTATTCCCTTTTTCTGGATACCAGCCCATACTATCACATTTTTGCTCCCTGCTGATTTTAGGGTACTCTTTGCTGCCATACTTGGTATTGCGCTTGGAGTATTGCTTTCAATTGGCTCACTAAAAAGCGCTAAATAAAATACTTGAAAGATGAAAAGGATAATGAATAGGATAAAGCGGTTAACAGTTACAGAACTACTGCTAATTGGAACCGTAATTATTCTCATCATTATAGTTATTTATCGCTGGGAGTGGATTTATAGTGAGGTGATTTCTACAATATCAAATAGATTTGACCCATTAAGGTAACAATCTTATCTTCTTTTAATGCAGCAGTAATGTGCCTTGGATGTCTTTGAAAAACCGCTTTAAATGCGTATATTTGTGTACACGATTAAATATTAAACATTCTATAACCTCCATCTAATGAAAAATAAAGTAGGTATTTTTTACGGGCCAACCGGCGGAAAAGCCGAAAACGTTGCCCAAAGAGTAAGAAAAGCCATTGGCGAAGACATGGCAGACTTAATTCCTATTAAGAACAGCAAAGCTGCTGATTTTGATAAGTACAATAACATTATTCTAGGCTGCTCAACCACAGGTAAGGAAACCTGGGATGCAGAAAGAACCAAGCCCGATTGGGACCTTTTTAGACCCGAATTTGATAAAATTAACTATGAAGGGAAAACATTTGCCCTTTTTGGATTGGGTGACCACATCACCTATGCCTCAAAGTTTATTGATACCGTTGGTTTTATTGGTAAGATTTTAATTAGAAAAGGGGCAAAAATTGTAGGTCAAGTTCCTACCAGCGGATATACATTTACCGACTCTGAAGCAGTGATAAACAACGAATTCATTGGTTTACCAATTGATGAAGATTATGAACCAGAACTAACAGACAAAAGGATTAGCGAATGGACTGCAAAGCTTAAAACTCTATTCAGCTAAATTAGTTGATAATCCTTAGTTGGTATCCTACACAAAGCACCTTAGTTAGCATTAGGTGCTTTTTTTGTTTTACCAAACATTGTATTTGTAACAGAATCTATTCAATTATGCTTGAAATCATTCTAAATTCATAAATAACGTTACAAACTGTTATTAAAAACATCGAAATACTTTTAATTTATAGAAATCTTTTATAAAATTGTGTTCTGAAATATTATGATTACCTTAGTTGTGTATTTAAGTCGATATCAGTTGAATAGCATTAAAATATATCTGAATTATGAAAGACACTCCCATTCCCAACAGTATTGTTAAAGCAAAAATTGCTGAAACAGGAATAGAGAATGTTGGCAAAGCAACTATTAGAGAAATAGTTAGGCTCGTTAGCGAAATTGAGAATGCCTCTGGGCAGAAGTTTATTAGAATGGAAATGGGCGTTCCTGGCCTTGAACCATCTGAATTTGGCGTAAACGCAGAAATTGCAGCATTAAAAAAAGGCGTTGCACAGTTCTATCCAATAATCGATGGATTACCAGAGCTCAAAATCGAAACTTCTAAGTTTGTAAAAAACTTTATGAATGTTGATGTTGACAAGAAATGCTGTATTCCAACAGTGGGCTCAATGCAGGGGGGAATGGCATCTTTTCTTGTCGCCAACCGATGCCAAGCCCAAAAAGATACAGTTCTCTTTATTGACCCTGGCTTCCCTGTTCAAAAACAACAGCTTAAGGTGCTTGGTATGAAATACGAAACCTTTGACGTTTACAATTTCAGAGGGCCTAAGCTAAAAGAGAAACTGGAAAGCTATCTAAAGAAAGGCAATATCAGTACCATTATTTACTCAAACCCTAATAATCCTTCATGGATTTGCTTTACCGACACTGAGTTACAGACCATTGGCGAATTAGCAACTAAATACGATACGATTGTTATTGAGGATTTGGCCTACTTTGCCATGGACTTCAGAAAAGATTTATCCAAACCAGGTAAGCCACCATATCAGGTATCGGTTGCAAACTATACCGATAACTGGATTATGCTAATATCGAGCTCTAAAGCATTTAGCTATGCAGGGCAAAGAATAGGTTCTCTGGTGATTAGCGATAAGCTATTCGATAGGCAATATCCCGACCTTAAACGATACTTCGCATCCGATAGGTTTGGGTTTTCCATAATATACGGAGCAGTTTACTCATTGTCATCGGGTACATCACACTCTGCCCAATATGGGCTTGCCGCCATGCTTAAAGCAGCAAACGAGGGTAAGTTAGACTTTGTAGATGTGGTTAGAGTGTATGGTGAAAGAGCAAAATCCATGAAAAAGCTTTTCACCAGCTATGGCTTTAAAATTGTTTACGATATGGACGAAGACAAGCCATTGGCCGATGGTTTTTACTTTACAATATCCTATCCAGGATTTACTGGCGGGGAACTAATTGAAAAATTGCTATACTATGGTATAAGCGCAATCTCGCTAGGAATAACTGGTAGTGAGCGTACCGAAGGCCTACGTGCTTGCGTATCGCAAACACATCCCGATCAGTTTGCTGACTTAGAGTTTAGGCTTAAATGCTTTCAAGAGGATCATCCTTTAAATTAAACAATTTAATAATCACTACTTAAAACATAACATTTAATATGGCAAAAATTAGAGGAGCTGTAGTAGTTGATGTGGAAAAATGCAAAGGTTGTAACCTTTGTGTTATTACATGTCCTACTAACGTGCTGGCGCTAGCCCACGAAGTAAATGCCAAAGGGTACAACTATGCCTACATGGCAAACCCTGAAGCTTGTATTGGCTGCGCAAACTGTGGGCTTGTGTGCCCCGATGGCGTTATTGAAGTTTATAAGGTAAAGGTTGAGGCAAAAGCCTAACCCTAAGGTTATTCACATTTTAAAATATTAGTAAAATGGCAGATTACAGACTAATGAAGGGTAATGAGGTTATTGCCGAGGCCGCTATACGTTGCGGTTGCGATGGGTATTTTGGTTACCCTATTACCCCTCAGTCAGAAATTATGGAAACGCTAATGGATCGTAAACCATGGGAAGAAACAGGCATGGTTGTACTACAAGCCGAAAGTGAAATTTCTGCAATCAATATGGTATACGCCGGGGCTGGATGCGGAAAAAAGGTTATGACATCGTCTTCAAGCCCAGGCATTAGCCTCAAGCAAGAAGGCTTAACATATATTGCGGGTGCTGAGCTTCCATGC
>CALGIR010000242.1 GCA_937915475.1 uncultured Bacteroidales bacterium | reverse complement strand
TGGGCATTGCACAACACCAACTCAATCTGTGCCAATCAGTGTCATCTGTGGACAATTAAAACAGTGTAAATCAGTAAAATCAGTGTCATCAGTGTTCTAATAAGCAGGGGGAAGTGAGAAGTGGGAAGTGGGAAGTGAGAAGTGAGAAGTGAGGAATGACAAGGGAAGAGGGAAGAGTGAACAGTGGGCCAAAAGCTAACAGCCAAAAGCCAGTTAAGAGTGAAGAGCTAAGAGTGAAGAGTGAACAGCGGGCCAAAGGCTAAACGCCAACCGCTAAAGGCCAAGAGCTAAAAGCCAAAGGCTAACAGCCAAAAGCCAGTTAAGAGTTAAAAGTGTTTCTCATTCGTAAATAATAGGGTCAAAAATGTGGGAACAGACAGATTGCTTTGTCGTTTCTCTCTGTTTGCGCTGCCTACCCTGCCTACTAGCAGGCAGGCGGAAGGCAGGCTCGTAATGACGGGAGGAAAATTCTCAATGACGGAAAATAAGGCAATGAGGGGGATATGAGTGGAAAATGGAAGGTTATTTGCGGGCTTCCCTCACAATAATAGTATAAAACTGGAAACCGTTTATTGCCAAAGACTAGCGTTTATCGGGTTTATGCTTAGCTAGGGTAAAAACAAACGAGGTTCCCTCGTTGGGTTTGCTTCTAACGTTTATGGTTTGCTGGTGTGCCTCAACAATATGCTTCACTATGGCCAAGCCCAGGCCGGTTCCGCCATGCTCGCGCGATCGACTTTTATCAACCCTAAAAAAGCGCTCAAAAATCCTTGGGAGATCCTCTTCGGATATTCCTATGCCATCATCGTTTACCTCAACCAATATATTCTCGCCCATATCCATAAACGAAACTCTGGTTAGGCCTCCCACTTTTCCGTAGTTTATTGAGTTTGATACGAGGTTTATAAGGATTTGGTATATCTGCTTTTTATCGGCAGTAACCCAAATTGGTGTTTCATAATCTTTATCGAAAACCAGCTTAATTCCCATCTCCTTGGCTCGCATCTCTTGGGCTTCAAATACCTCGTTAACAAGCTGAACAATGTTGGTTTTATCCATTACCAATTTCAGTATCCGTGACTCGAGATTCGAGATGGACTCTAAATCTTCAACAATGGAAATTAGTCGGTTTATACTTTTCTCGGTCTGCTCAAGGTATTTCTTGTTTATTGAGGGGTCGTTAAGGGCACCATCCAGAAGGGTTAGCACGTAGCCCTGAATATTGAAGATTGGTGTTTTTAGCTCGTGCGATACATTGCCCACAAACTCCTTTCGGTAATCCTCTAGGTCTTTGAGCTTATCAATCTCCTGGCTTTTACTGTTGCTCCAATGCAGTACTTCGCGGTTTACTTCGGTGAGAATATCCTTGCCCTCCAAATTTTTCTTCAGTTCCTTACGCGATAATTTAAGGCTTTGGATGGTTTTGTAGATGGGGTTTATCTTCTCAAAAATAAACTGAGATATTACGAACAGGCTTATAAAGTAGATTAAAGCAAAGGTTACAGCAACAATAACGAGTATAATCCACTGTGCATTTTGCTGATTGTTAAGCAGTATAAACATACCTGCCGCTGTAGCACCCGAGGCCACAGCGGAGAGTATTGCCGACATCGTTTTAGGCGATGATACGCGCATTTTTGGAGATATTAACCTTTTATTAGCTGATTGAGCATGCCACCCTCAACATACTGCTTTAAGATTTTGGCAATGTACTTACCCACAATATCAAACTCTAGGTTAACAACCGTTCCCTCTTTAAAGGTATGGAAGTTTGTAATATCGTAGGTATAAGGGATTATGGCTACCTGAAACGATTTAGCCCTTGAGTTTACAACGGTTAGGCTAACCCCATTAACCGACACCGAACCTTTTTCAACGGTAATATTCCCCTTTGTTGGGTCGTACTCAAATGTGTAGTACCAGCTACCATCGGCCTCTTCAACCTTGGTGCAAACTGCGGTTTGGTCAATATGCCCCTGAACCATATGCCCATCGAGCAGGGTTTCGAGTTTCATGCTGCGCTCTAGGTTAACCTTATCGCCAATTTTTAGCAAGCCAAGGTTCGATTTTTCAAGGGTCTCCTTTATGGCAGTTACGGTATAGGTATCGTTGTGCTGTTTTACAACGGTTAGGCAAACCCCGTTATGCGATACACTTTGATCGACCCTAAGGTCTTTTGCAAATGAGCACGACAGGGTAATGTGCAGGTTCTCCTTCTCTTTCTCGATACTAACAACCTTTGCGGCCTCTTCAACTATTCCTGAAAACATGGTGGTTTATTTTTTTAATTGATAGATTTTAAATCTGTACAAAAGTACAAAATATGTTTTGGTTTTGTGATGATGTGCTTTGTTTCTAAAATGTAATTATTCTGTAACATTGTTTTTAGAATAGGGCAAATTAAGTTTAATTTAGCAAAACAATACAACTTTCCTGTTTTGTGCTTTTTAACAGGGGCGAAAACCGAAAAGCCTTATGAGTAGGATAAATAAACTTTCTTGCACTATGAAAAATTTTTTAAAACTATTTGCAGTTATTCTTTTAATCGCCTTTTCAATAGAGTTGTTTGCCCAAAATTTTGGGGTAAAGGCTGGTCTAAATCTTTCTGAAATGGTTATCAAAGACGATGATATGAGCATTCATGGTCTTAAAACGAATTTAGGCTTTAACCTTGGTGTTACGGCTGAGTTTCCAATTACCACCATGTTTTCTTTTGAAACAGGTTTGATGCTAAATACCAAAGGATTTAGGATTATTGAAAAAGTAACTATTCTTCAACAGACAATGGAGCTAAAAGCAAAAAAGAATATTTTTTATTTAGACATTCCATTAACGGCTAAACTTGGTTTTGATGTTGGTGGAGCCAGAATTTATGCACTGGCAGGGGCCCTATGTTGGTTTTGGCCTAAGCGGGAAAATGAAGGAAGAAAACATCGTTGCTAATATAAAAGTAAAAACGACAGAAGATGTTAAGTTTGGCTCAAAAAACAATGAGACAAAGCGATTAGATTATGGTTTGTTATTTGGTGCAGGGGTTGAGTTTGGGCATATAACGCTTGGTGCATCGTATGGCCTTGGCTTGGCTAATATATCAAACTATTCAGATAATGGTTATAAGGAGAGCCATAGAGTAACTAGTATTTCTGTGGGGTATAAATTCTAAACCACACTATTTTAGCATGATAAAGCGGAGCGTTTGTTCCGCTTTATTTTTTTAAGGTTGTACTGGATATTATGGGGAGTTAAGTTTTAAATGATGAGGAGTTATTGCTGTTTTTGATCCCGAATGTGTGCAATTGTTCTGGCAGGGAATATTATTGAAGCTCCTAACCCCGAAGGGGTGTAATTATTATAGCCGATTGTATTATTGCAGTTCTCAACCCCGTTAGGGGTGGCATTATTTAAAAGATAAATCAACTGGTAAAGGGAAAAGATATAACAGCCATAGGGCTACCCCTCTGGGGTTTTAAACATTTCCATATTAAATATCCAAAAATAATATCACCCCTATTTTTGTGCCATCTGGCAAAAAGATAGAGGTGATACTGTACCAATAATTCCATCCATCAGGGTTATGGATTACCCCTTACCGTTTTCCAAAAGGACGACTAGAGGAAATGGAGAAACAGATAACTTTAGTAATACGATATACATCTGGTGAGGTATGCTATAAATCTAATTACCCACAATATCTGTTATAGAACCAAAATAAATTAATGTGCCCCCAATCATGCCTATAATTTGCCGTTACGTTAATATATTATAATTTTATCAGTATAACATATTTCTTTACGCATAAAAATGTAACAATCCTCTATATAATGAAAAAACATACTCTTTTATTAATAATTGCAAGTGTATTTATATGGCCAATGTGTGCTAAAGCGCAAGAGTCAAGTATTTACCATAGAGTGAACCTTAAACTTGGTCATTCAAATACCCCAAAGTTTGCTTACTATTGGGATGAATTTACTGTTGGCAATATAAGACTTGAGGGAAACTATGGCCTAACTAATTTTGTTGAGGTTGGAGGCTATTTTGGGTATGATAAATTCTTGAATTTTAGGATGCCCGTTGCAAATCAAGATAATCCTGAAACAGGTGGTCAGTTTTTTTATACTTACCAATCCGACGCCCTATTCTATGGAATAAACGCCAACTTTCATATTATGCCATTTTTTGTTAAGGATAAGAGGGTTCGTCTCGACATTTACCTCTCCGCTAAAATTGGAGCCATAAGCATGCTTGCACCAACCCGTAGCGCTTATTATGGTACTGCATTCGATTATGGCGGATATGCAGGTTTGGCCTATTATTTAGGCAAAAACTGGGGATTATTTGCTGAGTATGGTTTTAATAAAAAGGTTAAAATGTCGGAAATGGAGCCATGCTTAAGGTATGGCGTTACTGTTAAGTTTTAGCAACTAAATATTTTTTAAAATATGATGTTCAAAGAGTCTTGCTTTACCATTAAAGGGTTTTTACTCATTTTAATGATATTTGTAGCCATAGGCTGCCGCCAAAAAGTAGACTGGGCACCTCCCGATTTTGAGCAGAAACCAGTGGTTAATGCTCTTATTAAGAGTGGTGGCAAAATATCCGTTAAGGTTTCGTTGGCGGTTGCCTACAAATCCCAAATAACCCCCGAGGTGGATAATGCCGAGGTGCTGCTCTACGTTAACGGCGAGTACGCCGAAACCCTAGAGTATATTGGTGACGGGTTTTACCAATCACAACTTGAAGCACAGGAGGAAAAGGAGTACCGCTGCGAGGTAACCATACCCGGCTACCCAACGGCCTCGTGCTCTACCCATATCCCAAAGCATCAACGTATAGTAAAATTTGAGCATATCAATAAGGCAGGAGTCGATGAGGAGGGGGTACCCTATCCGGCTGTTAAATTAACTTTCGACAATGTGCCCGACAAGGCTTTATACTATGAGATAGTTATTCTGCTAGTCAGTGGTGTCCATATATATCGACCCGAACTAATAGATATTATTGACCCTGTTCTGCTGAACGAGGGGCTGCCCATTGCCGTGTTTAGCAATGAGCTTATTGAGGGTAGCACGTATACCATGACTATTAACTATGCAAGCGGACTTTACCCTGTGCAGGTAGAGCTACGTACGGTTTGCTACAACTACTACAAATTTATTAAGCAGCAGTATCTGTACGAGCAATCAACCAGCGAGCCATTCCTCTCCGTTGGAGCCACATCAAACTACAATCTGCATAGCAATGTGGAGAACGGTTATGGGATATTCGTAGGGTACTCGTCGGTAAAATCGGATATTATTAACCCAAATAGTTAAGCATTTTGAAGATATTAAAATACATAGCGGCAGTGGTTTTGCTGCTCATTGTAAACCTTGCGGCATTAGCTCAGCATCGGATAGCTGGTTTTGTAAAGGATAGCCTAAGCCGCAAGGTGCTTGTGGGGGCACACATTATTGATAGCACCAGCATGAAGGTTGTAACCACCGACAACACGGGCTTTTTTAGCATTAACGTAAAGCACACAAGCAGGCTTTCCGTATCGTTTGTTGGCTATGAAGTACAAGGGCTTAAGCTAAAAACGTTGGCCGATACCCTTGTTGAGATACTTCTTAGCCCAGACAACACCATTGACGAGGTGGTGATAACGCATAACAAACGGCACACGCATAGCGTTGCATCGCTAAGTAATATTGAGCTACAGCAGCTACCCTCGCTGGGTGCAAAACCCGATGTCATGAAGGCAATCCAGCTGCTACCCGGCATACAGTCGCAGAATGAGGGCACCAGCACCATTCTGGTGCGTGGAGGCAATCCTGGCGAGAACCTCTACCTATTCGATAACGTGGCGCTAATCTACGTGAACCATCTGGGCGGGTTTACCTCAGTTTTTAACCCCGATATTATCAACAGCATTAAGGTGTACAAGGGTGGTTTCCCTGCCAGCTACGGTGGCAAATTATCGTCAATTGTGGATATTGCCCAACGCGAAGGAAACGCCAATGGGCTAAAAGGTGCCTTTAGCATTGGCATAACCGATGCCTCGTTTGTGGCCGAGGGACCAACAAAGCTTAAAAACACAACGTTTATTGTAACGGGGCGCAAAACCCTAATCGACCCCATTTTTGCGCTAGCCAGCATGCTGTCGGGCGGTGGCGACTACATTTTATCATACGGCTTTCACGACATTAACGGAAAATTTACCTAGCGACCCGATGCCAGTAATACCCTGAGCGTAAACCTATACCAGGGTGATGATTACCTAAACTATTGGTATCGTAATAAAACCAGCTCGGGTAAAGAAAAAGCACGCCTATCGAACGTGTGGGGCAACTGGCTGGTATCGGCTAGATGGAGCAGGGTTCACAGTCCCATGCTTTACTCAACCCAAAGCCTGTCGTGTCGTACGTGCGCTATAGGCTTAAGAATAATCAAAGCTATGTTAACACAGACCCCAACAGCAAATTCGAATTCAATAGGAACTTTAAATCCTTGGTACAGGATTTATCATACAAATGGGATTTTAAGGCAGAGCTAGTACGGAACTGGAACATCAACTTTGGATTGCAGTCATCGTACCTAGGGTATAACCCCAACCAAATATACATCTCGAATAGTACAGCCATAAAAAGCGAACCCACCATACACGCATTCGAACCATCGGCGTATGCCGAGAGCAGCCTGGAAATAGCCAAGCTACTCCAGCTACAATTGGGGGCACGAGCAGTGGGCTATATCACGAGTGAGTACAATGATTTTCGCATTGAGCCAAGGGCAAACCTTAATATACCTCTTAGTTCAAACCACAGTCTTAACGCCAGCTACATGGAGACTAATCAATTCTCGCATCTACTGTTTACACAGGGCGAAATAATGAGCAACGAGGTATGGGTGCCCGCTGGCAGAGATATTCTACCTGCCTCAACACAACAGGTTTCGGGTGGATGGCACGGATTTTTCAACAAGGGCATGTACGATGTTGAGGTGAGCGGATACCACAAAACCTTACGCAACATTGCCACATACCGCGAGGGGTACGCCTCGCTTATGGGCGATGGCAAATGGCGCTCGAAGGTTGAAGCTGGCGGTGAGGGCGAAGCCTATGGGGTTGAACTCTTTTTGCGGAAAACACGGGGAACCTGGACTGGATTTGTGGGTTACACCTGGTCCAAAGCAACCCGCAGGTACGACAATATTAACGACGGCAAACAATTTACGTTTGAGTACGACCGTCCGCACAGCTTATCGCTAACCGTTAACCGTAAGCTAAATCCTAAGCTTAACCTTAGCGCATCGTGGGTGTTCCAATCTGGTTTGCCTTTTACACCCGTTATTGGTCGACAATTTGTTCCAAGCCTTACCAATGATACCGACGAAACATTGTACTACGAGGCATTTATTTATGGCGAAAGGAACAGCGAGCGCATGAGGTACTACCACCGGCTTGATGTGGCGCTGAACTACACAGTTGAGACCAGAAACGGGAATAGGGCGCAATGGACATTCGCAGTTTACAATTTGTATAACCGCATGAACCCCTACAGCTATACGTTTACGCATGATACCTCACAGGAAAACAATTTGATACCGACTCCCTTTTGGAGCAATGTGGAACCTTTTACTCTTTATCAGATGAGCTTTTTCCCAATTCTTCCAACGGTTTCGTATAAGGTATTTTTCGATGACCTAAAGAATATGCGTACAAAAAAAACGAAGGAGGAAAAGAAGAAAAAAAGGAGAAGATGGCTTTATTTTGATGATTAAGGGAAAATGGTATTGTCATTTACTAAATCTTAGTTCAATGAATTGAGAGTATCAGAAACTTCAATATATTTACTGGCAAGTTGTGTGGCATAAAAATAACGGCGACCATGAAGAAAAAAAAGAATAAAAATAAAGTATCCTTTATTCCGAAAGTGATAATCTTACTTACCCTAAGTTTCGGGCTTAAGCTGTTTTTTAGTTGTACCCCATGTTCTCAAAACCCGATAGAAATAAGCTACAATAACCTTAGTGTTACAGGCATTGATAATAGTAATAGGTATCTGGATTATAATAATACAGCAGATACAATGTATTCTGATGCAGTGGCTTTGAAACTTACCCTGTCTGATACTTCAATGTTTTATGCGGCTTCATTTTTCCCAAAAAAAATGCAAACATTCTCATTTCAGAATGCACGAGCGGACGATAATGACCCGAGCTACATTCCACTGAATAAAGTTGTTGATATTAAGGTAAAAACACTATTAGATATCAATGAATCCATAAAAGCAGGTGATGACATATCGGAACAGGTTTTATGCTCTTCAGGAAACAACTTTGATATGTACCATAATTTAAGCCAAGGCATATCATGGCTAAATGGTATACAATCCTACTCCGAAAGCAGTTCCATTATACTTGTGCTAAAAACATCTGTAAAAAACACAAATGCTCAGCTTGAAGTTAAAGTAACTTTAGATAATGGAAACGAACTTTTGGGTACGACCGTAATATTTACAATAATTGAATCTTAGACTATGAGGCTTCCTGTTTTTATAATATTTTACTTGATTAGCCTTAATTTATTTGCTCAAAATCTGGCATTTAAAAATCAAGAGTTCTCTTTTTCTGTAGGAATTGCAGAACTCGATATCGAAAAATTCTCGCCAAATGAAAATCTAGATTTTATTAATTATGTTGATTATGACCCTGAATATTTAGATTTTATAATAATGAAGCTCGGTTATAGATTTGACTTCTTTTCTAAAATGTCTGCTGATATAAAGCTAATAATGATGGATGATATTATACCTGACAATTATGATATTTCAGTACATTACTTTTTAAGACCTTGGTTAGGAATTGGCGTTGGCTCAACCCTTAACAAGAATTGGATAACTTATTTTGAGGAATATCAAATTCAAGCCTTACCCGATTATTACCTAGTGGATTACAATGTGCAGCAATTTACAGCTTACGATTTAGGTTTTTATCTTTCTCCAGCACTAAAGCCAATTGATAATGGTGTTTTTAAGCTCCTAATAAAATGTGATTTGGGCATATCTTCTTTTATGAAGGAGGAGGCAACTTTTTACCACAAAAAGAAATTATCTAATGAAAGGCTACAATATCATTATGAAACAAAAACAGATTATCAACCCTATATTCAGCCAAGGCTTGATATACGATTAAAGGCGTTTAGAATAAAAGAAACATCTTTTGGCATTTTGCTAAATTCAAGCTATTACTATTCTAAGAGAAGTATTAATTATACCCGCACTATTCAAGCATGGACTTCAGAAAACAAGATAAAAGAACAGATAGAACCGCCTAAACATAGCTATTCCAGATTTGAATTTAATATGGGGATATTTATAAGATGGTAAAAATTGCGCCACACAACATGCAGTATCAAAAACGGAAGAGGAAAAGAAAAAAAGGAGAAACTGGCTTTTTTTTGATGATTAAGGGATATGGTATTAGTAATGTTTAGTTAACAGAATATACCCTACAATTCATGTGCTGCTGCACGAGTTCCAAATAAATCAAATCACACTAATCAATTTGGGTTATGGTTCTGCTGTTGTCGGGGTTAACATCAATTTTATACTTAATTACCCCTTCGGTTGGCAAAAGGTCTTCAATAAGTTCGGGCCACTCTATAAGACAGATTCCCGAATTGGAGTAGAAATACTCTTCGTATCCAAAGTCGTACACCTCTTCAATCTTGTTTATCCGATAAAAATCGAAATGGTAAATCGGAATACCTTTGGCTGTTGTGTACTCGTTAATAAGCGCAAATGTTGGACTAACAACCGTATCGGTTACCCCCAAAACTTTACATATTGATTTTATGAGGGTTGTTTTGCCAGAGCCCATTGAGCCATAGAAGCACACAATACGGTTTGGGCTTAGATTATCTAAAATTTGCTGTGCAGTCCAATCAAGTTTATCTAAACTCTTTACATGTATCGATATCATAGCTTATTCGTGCGGTTTTAGCTCAACATAGGGTATAAGCATCTCCTCAATAGATACTCCTCCATGCTGAAAAGTATCGCGGTAGTAGTTTGCGTAGTAGTTGTAGTTGTTGGGATACACTAGAAAATCGTTGTTTAGCGCAAAAATAAACGATGAGCTAACGTTGGGTTTTGGAAGGTGTGCATCCTCGGGTTTGCGTATCTCAAATACATGCTTTGGGTTATAGCTAAGGTTTCGGCCCAGTTTATACCTTAGGTTTGTTGATGTAGCCTTATCGCCCACAACCTTTACCGGATTTTGTACCCTTATGGTTCCGTGGTCGGTGGTAATTATCAGCTTAACCTTTTCTTTGGCGGCCTCTTTTATAAGTGTGAACAAATCGGAGTGCTTAAACCAGCTGCGGGTGAGCGAAAGGTAAGCTGCCTCGTCGGAAGCCAGCTGGCGCATCATCTCCATCTCAGTACGGGCATGCGACATAACATCAACAAAATTATAAACCAGCACGCTTAGGTTGTTGCTGAGCACCTGCTTTAGGTTTGAACCAAGAGGTGATGTTTGCTTAATGCTGCTGCACTTCTGGTAGCTAACACTATAGTCATTACCAAGTCGTTGTATTTGTTGCTGAAGCAGCTCTTGCTCAAAAAGATTCTTTCCCTCTTCCTCCTCATCAAAAATCCAATACTTAGGGTATTTCTGCTGTATCTCTAAGGGCATCAAGCCCGAGAATAGGGCGTTTCGTGCATACTGAGTTGCCGTTGGCAGTATGCTTGTGTAAATCAGCTCTTTCTCAACCCTCCAGTAGGGCGAGAGCAGGTCTTGTACTGCTAACCACTGATCGAACCTAAAATTATCGATAACCACCAAAAGTACATTCGTTCCGCTATCAACCGCAGGAAAAACCTGATTTCGAAGCACATTGTGCGACATCATTGGCTTATCGCTTTCGTTTGGGTCGAACCAGCTTAGGTAGTTAGATTTGATAAATTTCCCAAACTCGTTATTGGCCTCCGTAAGCTGCATTGTGAGCAATTCGGCAATGCCCGGATCTTTTGATTCGGTAAGCAGAAGGCTCCACTGCGTTAGGGTTCGGTAAATGGCAGTCCAGTCGTTGAATGATCTGGCAGTATTAATCTGCATGCCAATTTGACCAAAGGCTTGCTGGTAATCGGTGGTAGTTTTGTCGCTTACCAGCTTATCCTTATGCACATGCTTTTTAATCGAGAGTAGTATTTGCTTTGGGTTTACAGGTTTTATTAGGTAATCGGATATTTTTGCTCCCACTGCCTGGTCCATTATGCTCTCTTCCTCGCTCTTGGTTACCATTACCACGGGCAGGTTAGGTTTTTTGTCCTTAATAAGGGCAAGGGTTTCTAGACCACTAATTCCTGGCATGTTCTCATCGAGGAACACAATATCGTAATCGTTAGCCGCTACTAAATCTAGCGCATCGTCGCCATTGGTTGCTGTGGCAACATCATAACCACGTTGCTCTAGGAATAGGATATGCGGATTAAGTAGGTCAATTTCGTCATCAACCCAAAGTATGGATACATTCATTTGCTTTTTATTTTAAATAGTTTGCACGGAAAAAGCCGAGGTAATCTGCAATGGCTTTATCTTTCAGAAACTGATTGTAATTATTGCGGCTTATCACCACAAGCGAATAATCCTCGGGCTTAACAGCACCCATAATGCCTTCCTCTTTTCCAATAGCATTGTAGTACTCCATTGCCTC
Source organism: uncultured Bacteroidales bacterium (assembly GCA_937915475.1). Lineage (GTDB taxonomy): Bacteria > Bacteroidota > Bacteroidia > Bacteroidales > Tenuifilaceae > Perlabentimonas. Next base: position 2,792 of record CALGIR010000242.1, on the reverse strand, counting down.
GTCCTTATTCTTAAACTTTTCAATAGCAATAACACTCACAAAATCTGTTAGTTCACTTATGCTAACCGTTAGGTTCGCATCGATAAAATTATCAACATTAAAAGATACTAGATTGAACCTAAGCTGATTTATGGGTGATCCTTTGGGAACAAGGGCTAAGAATAAATGCTCACCATCAGGTTTTACAAAGATGTCGGAAATAGACATCTCTTGTTCAGCTACTTGAGAATCGCCCTCGGGTGTTTTCTGAACGGTGGCCAATTGCAACTCGCGTTGTTCGATAAATCGAATTATATCAGTGGCCGATATTGCTATCTCGGTATTAGGATAGTTGTCAACTATCTCGGTAAGGGCAATCTTATATCCCGAAATATCACCTCGACTTCCCATGCACTGAGCCTTTATAAATTTAAGTTTGGACTCAACATCAGTACCCTTGTACTTCTCAATACCCTCGGTTGCCAACTTACTTGCCTGTGCAAAATCGCCCTTACTAAAAAGGTTGAACGTATTCTGGTAATACGCTTCCCTCTCCTTATCCTCCTTCTCAAGATTCTGAACGTAACTTGGGTTACTAAGCATAAGCGCATAAGCGCTAGTTGGGAAGCGCGAAATAATAATCTGCTTGTACTTCTCTTCATCGGATGGCTTTTGCAAAAAACGGGAGATTTGATACAAATTGTAATAGCCTTGAAGAGTATATTCTCCCTTTGGGTACCTTATACCCAACTCTTCATACGCCTTAATGGCTTCGGGATAATCCTTTAAATCCTTTTCATACACTTCACCCACTTTAAACATCGCCTCCTGTATCAATTTATGCGAAATGGCCATTAGTGAATCGTTTGTGGGCAGATCTTGTAGATAAAACTCACGACTCTTGTTATCCAAAATTTTTAGAGGCATTCCAGTAGTATCCTGTGATTGTGCCATCTGTGCGTTCGGATCTAACACCTCTCGTTTATTGCTCCTACGCCAGTTGTCTTCAAGTTTACGGCGCCCCCAGCGCATGCTAAATTCTGCTAACCCTTGGCTTAACGATGCTTGATTATAAAAATACCAGCTACCACCTTGATCCTGATTCATGCCTCCTCGTTGAGAGCGCTGGAATTGGCTAAATCTATCGCGACCCTCTTGTTCTTCACTTTTCAACCTTTCCTCTTCATCCCTAACCCTTTTTATCAGCTCTGCAATTAGGGCATCCCTCTCCTTTGAGTTCATTGCGGCAATACGCTGTAAACTATCCTGATGCGACACAATATTGAGATTCTCAACCAGTTTATTAAGGTTTTGTGTTTTTATTTCAAGATCCTTGTAACTTGGATAATCCTCATCCAAAGCATTGTATGCACTATCGTAGTAGGCTTGACTTAAAGTATAGTTGGGTTTTGCAAAAAAATGGTCGGCTAGTACCAGATACGAAAGACCTTTCTGGTGATTGTTACTTACGCTTTTCTGTGCCGATAACTGGTAGTAACCAATGGCTTTGTCCATGTCCCCCTTCGATTGCTCAATGTTTCCAAGTGCATAGTATATCTGATCGAGAAATTCCGTATTCTTCTCATCACGAGTCATCTTGTTTAGGGCTTTTATAAGATCTTGACTGCCCTTACCGCCCTGGAAATTTGATGCAAGATTTACCTTGGCATTAAAACTCATCTCGTAATTTGGATTAAGCTTTATCACCCTCTTAAAATATTTATTCGATTCGGTAAATTGTTTCTGTTTCTGATATAGCTGAGCAAGGAGGTAGGTATATCTTTGCTTTTGGGCTTTATCAGAAGCATTATCAAGGGCTTGTTTTAAATGCTTAATTGCAGGTTCATACTGATTTTGCTTGTAGTAGTAACTTGCCCATGTTGATTGTAACAAATGACTAAAGTATTTGTCTTTGGGGTATTTTCGGTTTGCACTCAAGCTGCGTAATCTATCCTCAGCCGATAAAAATTCGCCGTTAACCATTTCTATTCGGGCAAGCCATACTTGCGACTCATACCATAGGGGTGTTTCGGGGAATTGAACCAGTACATACTCAAAGGTCATCCGTGCTTCATCATAGCTTCCCTTCCACACCCTTGCTTTTCCAATTAGCAACCAAGCATCGCACACCCAACGCACATACTCACTCTGATTATAAAACTTTTTATCCTTTGATGTCTGCTTCCCTCGCTTTCTCTCAGGTTTTACAGTAATTGAGTGAAGATTTATTAAATCGGTGCTCTTAGTTATGGCTCTGTCCATATCGCCACCAACCATGCTTATTACCTTCTGTTGGCCAACCAATAAAACAGGTAAAGGGAATGTGTAGTTATAGTCAAAATCTTTTTCTGCTCTTTTAATCGCATTCGAATAACTCTGCTTTGCATTAAAAAAATAGTTGTACCTAGCGGTTACGTTATGGTACGTTCTAGATACTGGGGTATTCTTTTTTGTGGAACACCCCCATGCTGTAAGCGCAAGAATAAGAAATGTAAGTCGAAATGTATTCTTTAGACCCAGTGTCCGCATTATGTTTGTTTATTGTTGGTACTACAACTAATTTATCGGTGGGATATTGCAATTTTCACAAAAATCTCCTTAATAATTATGATACAATATTACCAAAAAAAATGGACTATTGAATAGCTTAGCCCTCAGCCCGCATCCATTTAACATACTAAAACAAAGCTCTTGCCATCATCGATCCGCTATGAACTACAGAACCATTCCCAAGGTATCTGCCGTTGTACCCAAGTTCTAGTTCAAACAGTTTGGATAGCCTCTGTCGTAGGGTAACCTCCCAGGTAATGTTT
>CALGIR010000241.1 GCA_937915475.1 uncultured Bacteroidales bacterium | reverse complement strand
TGGGGCAAAGCCCCGGATATTAGATACGGGTGATTTGACCAGTAAAAGCAAGGTTTCTGCATTAATGTAATTTTTTTAATCGGACAACAATGTTTTGAAAAGTTTCATTTACACTGGTTTTGTTTAATCTTAATGTTCGTTAACATATCATCTATATTTTATTATTAACTTTACGCTCTTACAAAAACAATGCTTTATGGCCAGTAGGAGCAACTTTTATGGTAAGTTTCAACTTTGGTTTTGGGGGTTATTTGCCTTTGCATGGGTTCTGGTTATCAGTTTATTTGTGCTTATTGGCTTAGAATTTTTCGGACCCCTTCCAACATTTGAGGAACTTGAAAACCCAAATAGCAACTTGGCTTCGGAGATTTATTCTGAAGATCACGAATTGCTAGGCTATTATTATAAGGAATTTAGGCATAGTCTAAATTTCGAGGATTTATCCCCAAATCTTATTGATGCGCTTCTTGCTACAGAGGACATTCGGTTTTATAACCACTCAGGCGTTGATGCCCGAGGTATAGCAAGAGTGATGGTGAAAACAATTGTTATGCAGCATTCACGTAGTGGAGGCGGAAGTACAATTACTCAGCAGCTAGCAAAGAATCTGTTCCCCCGCGATACGGTATACCGACGTAATGCCATAGCAAGAACATCAAATCTTTTGGTAACTAAGTTTAAGGAGTGGATTACAGCTGTAAAACTTGAAAGAAACTACACGAAAAATGAGATAATGGCAATGTATTTTAATACAGTTGCCTTTGGAAGTAACTCGTTTGGCATAAAGGCTGCTGCTAAAACCTTTTTTAATACAACGCCCGATTCGTTAAACGTTCAGCAAGCAGCACTTTTGGTAGGAGTAGTTAACGCACCTACTCGATACAGCCCAGTTCGTAATCCAGAGCGGTCACTGGCCAGACGCAATTTTGTTATATCGCAAATGGCAAAATATGGATTTATTACGCCTGAGACAAGAGATTCTGTTGCTGCAATTCCTATTGAACTTAACTACAGGGTTCAAGATCACAACGAGGGATTAGCCACATATTTTAGGGAGACCTTAAGAGCAATATTATCTGCAAGTCAACCAAATTATAAAAACTACTATTTATATTCATTTTACAAAGAGGATTCGATACAGTGGGCCACCAATCCTCTTTATGGTTGGTGTAACAAAAATTTGAAACCCGACGGTTCTCCTTATAATTTGTACAGGGATGGTTTAAAAATACATACGACCATCAATGGCAGGATGCAAAAATTTGCCGAAGAAGCTGTAGTAGAGCATTTGGGAGATTATCTACAACCCGCCTTTGACCAAGAGCAGAGGGAGAGGAGGAATCGTCTTTTTCACGATGATTTAACCGACGACCAGATTGATGCAATCCTACTTCAGGCAATGAGGCAAACAGAACGCTACAGGGTACTTAGAAACAATAAGGTTTCTATGGATAGCATAAAGAGACATTTTAATACTAAGGTTCCCATGAGGGTTTTTTCATGGGAGGGTGAACGCGATACATTGCTTTCGCCTCTAGATTCAATCAAGTACTATAAGCGTCACCTACGGGCAGGTTTTATGGCCATGGATCCGCATACAGGTTACATTAAAGCATGGGTGGGTGGACCTAATCATAAATATTTTAAGTATGACCATGTGAAGCAAGGAAAAAGGCAGGTGGGTTCAACAATCAAGCCTTTTCTTTACACTTTAGCAATGCAGGAGGGTTATTCGCCTTGTCAAAAGGTGCCAAACGTACCACAAACTTTTAGTGTTAACGATTCAATATGGAGTCCTCGCAACTCAGGGAAATCTGATTATGATGGGCAAATGGTTACGCTTAAATGGGGTTTGGCAAATTCAGTTAACAATATCTCGGCATGGCTAATGAAGCAGTTTAACCCGAGAGCGCTGGTGGAGATAACCCAGAAGATGGGTATAACAAGCCGAATTGATCCAGTTGTTTCTGTTTTTCTTGGAACCGCAGAATTATCCTTGCATGAAATGGTGGGTGCATACGGAACATTTGCAAACAAAGGTGTTCATACAGATCCTTTAATGGTTACAAGAATTGAGGATAAGAATGGCAACGTTTTGGCAACATTTCATCCGCAGCGCAACGAGGCCGTTAGCGAGCAAACAGCGTACTTAATGCTA
>CALGIR010000240.1 GCA_937915475.1 uncultured Bacteroidales bacterium | reverse complement strand
TTATCCGTATCTGTTTGCATTGCGTATGCTTTAGCTAACCAGAATAATGCAACCCCTTTGCGGAAGCTCTCGGCAGAATTAAAGCACTCTATGGCTTTATCGTAACTATTTAACCTGAAATAAATTTCTCCTTTTTTTAGCCAAGCTAAAGGATTTCTGGGCATTGATGTAGTAGAAGAATCAATATAGACCATGGCGTGTTGGAGATTACCATTATCTATGGCTGCTTGCGCACGATAATACTGCTCATTAAACCGTTGAGCGTTAGCACCCAAAAACAAAAAAAGGGCAATGAGCAGAAGGAGGTGTTTGTGCATTTACAAAATCATTCAGATGAGTAGAATGCCGCTAATAATCTAGTAGTGTTTCTTCATAAGGTTTTTTACCTCGCCAATCTCAAGGAATGATGCGCCATTACTTGGGCCAAAGCTACCCCCAATAACCAGTACCATATCATCAGTTGTAATTTTATTATTTTCAACAAGTTTCGATATGGCATCGCTTAAAAAGCTGTCGCGGCTATCGATAAGTTCCATGTGGCTTGCCATTACTCCAAATGATAAGGCCAGCTGACGCATAATGGTTTCGTTGTAGCACATTGCATAAATAGGTACTTTTCCTCTAAATGCTGATAGGTATCTTCCAGTTCTACCCGACATAGTATCAACAATAATTGCCTTTATGGGCAACGAGTTGCAAGCCCAAACGGCGTTTCGGGCAAGCGTTGCAGTAATCTTGTTGTGAATACGGGCAAGTGTGATGTTAGGGTCGGTGTCAAGCTCCCTCTCAACCTCATACGCAACGCGGGTCATGGTTTTTACCGCATCAACAGGGTACTGACCATAAGCGGTTTCGCCGCTAAGCATTACAGCATCTGCACGCTGGTACATGGCGCTTGCAATATCGTTTATCTCTGCACGTGTAGGCCTAGGGTGATCAATCATTGAGTGCAACATCTGTGTTGCTATAATAACTGGTTTTTTGCTCTCAATGCACTTATTTATAAGGTAACGCTGGATATTTGGAACTTTTTCCGCTGGTATTTCAATGCCCAAATCGCCTCGGGCTACCATAATTCCATAGGTGTGGTCAAGTATCTCCTCAATGTTATCAACACCCTGCTGGTTCTCAATCTTTGCAATAATCTTAATCTTGCTGTTATGCCTATTAATTATTTCTTTTATGTCCAGCACGTCCTGTTTTGTGCGAACAAACGAGTGGGCAATAAAATCAACATCATTTTTAATGGCAAATTCAATAAAATTAATATCCTTAGCGGTGAGTGATGGAAGGTTGATTTTTGCATTGGGAATATTTACGCTTTTCCTAAATTTTATTGTGCCACAGCATGTTGATTGACACTCTAAATGGTCATCTTCATTCTCAACTACTCTTAGCTCAATTTCGCCATCATCAATAAGTAGATAGTCCCCTTTCGATATATCTCTGGTTATATTGGGGTACGACACGTAAAGCACACCATTGCCCGTTTGGCCCTTTGGGTTTCCGTAAACCTTCACCGTATCGCCTGTGTTTACAGTTAGCTCCTCACCAAAAGCCGATGTTCTAATCTCTGGCCCCTTTGTATCTATAAGTATGGCTATCCTATTGGAAACAGCCCTTACAATGTCTATAACTTTTTTCGCCTCCTCCGTATTCTGGTGGGCCGTGTTAAGCCTAACAACATTCATTCCTGCCTCAAAAAGTTCACGAATGAATTCAACATCGCATTTCTCATCTGATATTGTGGCTACTATCTTAGTTTTTTTAAGCATACAGGGTAAATTTATTTGGTGAAACTTTAAGCAAAGATAGCTGAAATGGAAATGAGAGCAAGTTTGAGAGCTGGGCTATTGTGTTAATGTTTGATAAAACTATGTTAAACACATATTATTTTATTTTACTATTGTCCACTTAAAATAAATTGAGTGATAAGCGAGTATAGTGTAGGCGGTTTGAAAATCTTATGTTTTTTTAAGTAAAAACACTCTAAACCCAAACAGTTTTTCAGAATCCTCCAGGTAGATATTTGTATGGTAATAAGGGTTTAAACCCTGCTCTAGTCCTCCTCCGGTTTCTTTATCCTTAGTTCGTATAAATCGCAGCGCCTGTCCTTCATGTTTCTTACACTTCCGTGGTTATGCAGTTCCTTAAGTA
>CALGIR010000239.1 GCA_937915475.1 uncultured Bacteroidales bacterium | reverse complement strand
CTTTCCCTACACGACGCTCTTCCGATCTGAATAACGCCATCTCTCAATTCCATCTTCCGAACAATGGTATCACCATACTTTATGTTGGTGTAGTAGAACATGCCTGATTTTTCGCAGTAAAAATGGGCATTCACATAATCTGTAAAAGTCTTTGCTTTTAGCATCCAACGCTCATTATAGGTAGCTTGGTAAAGCAGAATATAGGCCTCAATCAGAAAAGCATAATCATCCAGAAATGCAGCAACAGATACCTTTCCTTTGCAGTAAACCCTGCTCAATGAACCATTATCATTTACCAGATACTTTTCGATAAACTTTGCAGTTTGAATGGCTAAATTTAAAAACATTTCATCTTTAAATGTGCTATATGCATCAACAAAACCCTTGATGGCAAGAGCATTCCACGATAGGAGTTGCTTGTCGTCAGTAGAAGGCCTAACCCTTGAATTGCGATATTTGAGCATAACCTGCTTCAGTTGAGCCTGCTTCAGAATAGCATGTTCTAGGCCAACTCCAAAAACGCTTGCTGCCTCCTTGGGTGTTGAAGCAGACCTAAGAACACTTCGTCCATCAAGGTTACCTGAAGCAGAAACCCCGTATAAAACAGAGAACAGCTCAGCATCCTCGTTAAGAATTTCATCCACCTCATCCTTTAAAAAAGTATAGAAGCGTCCCTCCTCGCCTTCGCTATCAGCATCAATAGCGCTATAAAAACCTCCCTCGGGCGACATCATTTCACGTTTTAAAAAGGCAACCGTTTGGTAAACAATATCCTTGAAACTATCATCATTAAAACATTTGTATGCATGGGCATATAGGCTTACCATTTGAGCATTATCGTATAGCATCTTCTCGAAATGCGGAACATGCCACATCTCATCGACGCTGTAACGAAAAAAACCTCCACCTAGATGATCGTAAATACCCCCTTGTGATATTTTGCGAAGGGTAAACACTACGTGATTACGCACATCGGTATCATTATATGACCATGCGTAGTCCATAAGGAACCTTAACGATTCGGGCATCGAAAATTTAGGCGCACCTCTTAACCCGCCATACCTATCGTCAAAGTGTTTTTGCCAATTGTCAATGAGCGCCAAAAGAGTATCGGTATATGACGGTTTCAGCTCTGACCTTTTGGTAATAATCTCAGTTTGCGATATACCCTGCATTAGCTCATCTGCCACTTGCTCAACCCTCTTTGGCTCTGACATCCAAGTAAAATGGAGACTCTTAAGTATATCAAGCCAGGGTTCGGCAGGAAAATAGGTTCCGCCGTAAACTGGTCTGCCATCGGGGGTTGCAAAGCAGTTTAAAGGCCAACCGCCAGAGCGAGTTATTATCTGTACAGCATTCATGTAAATTTGGTCAACATCCGGACGCTCCTCTCTATCGACCTTAACGCAAACGTAATGGGTATTCATAAACTCAGCTACCTGAACATCTGAGAAAGCTTCGCGCTCCATAACATGGCACCAATGGCAACTGCTATAGCCAACGCTAATAAGCATTAGCTTGTTCTCTTGCCTTGCCTTCTCAAAAGCCTCATCGCCCCAAGGATACCAATCGACAGGATTGGTAGCATGTTGAAGCAAGTAAGGGCTCGTCTCCTTGGATAGACGATTCAGGGGTTGTGACATACTGATAAGTGTATTACATTTTTTGTTTTAATTCTCTATTTTAACAAAATGGTACTCTATTTGTTGAAAACAATAGAAATTATTCAAGCATTAAGAATAATCTTTTATACTTTTGGGTTGCAAAATAAGAGAAGGATTGATGTTTATAAGATTCAAACTAAATACACAATAGGAATGAAAAATATTTTTTTTACACTAATAGCACTATTGGGAATTACGGTAAGCGCATGTGCACAGAATAAGCAAACCTATAGAATTGAGGTTAACCTAAGCGATTTAAAGGATACAACCCTACTTTTAGGATACCACTTTGGCGAAAAAAAATTTATTGCCGATACTGCACAACTAGATTCAAAGGGAAAAGCCGTTTTTATGGGCGACACTCTGCTCCCTGGCGGAATGTATATTGTTGTGCTCCCACAACGCTCCTATTTTGACATTCTTGTTGGGGATAATCAGCATTTTAGTCTTTCAACATCAGCCTCCAATTCACTTGAGGAGTTAACTTTTACGGGTTCTTCAGAAAACACAGCCTTTGCAAACTACCAGCGTTTTATGGGTAATAAGCAAGAACAGATGAACCAGTTGCGTACGCAAATTCAACAAAACGAGGGCAATGCTGAAAAAGAAAAAGAGATAACCGATGAAATAAAAAAACTTGATAAAGAGGTTAACACCTATTGGGATAAAATTATAAAGGAGAACCCTAACACACTTTTTGCCAATATCATAAAATCGTTAAAACCCATTGAGTTTCCAGAGTTTGAAATACCCGAAAATGCATCAAACGTAGATTCACTAAGGTGGGTTTTAAGCTATCAGTACAATCAGAATCACTTTTTTGATAATATTGAGCTCACAGACAGTAGGTTTATTCGTACTCCATTCTTCCAGAGCAGGATTGATGCCTATTTTGACAAAACCCTCCTTCCACTTCCCGATACGATTATTGCCTATGCCGATAAACTAATTGACCAGGTTAGGGGAAACCAAGAGATGTTTCAATACATCATTTCGCACCTATTCTCAAAATATCAAAACTCTGCCATTATGGGCATGGATGCAGTATTTGTTCATCTAGCTGAAGAATACTACCTATCGGGCGAGATGAAGAACATCAGCGAAAGCCTAAAACAGAAAATTGCGGAAAGAGTTGCCGACCTGAAACCAAACCTTATTGGACAAATTGCACCAAATGTTTCCATGCGCGATTCCAACAATAAACTTCGCGAGTTACATGCTGTAGAAGCCAAGGTAACCATTATCTATTTTTGGGAGCCAAGCTGTAGCCATTGTAAAAAGGTTACCCCCGAACTCAGAGAACTGAGCAACAAATATAAGAATAAAGGAATTAGCGTTTTTGCAGTTTACACCCAAGGGGAGCAAGAGAAATGGATGGAGTACATAAAAGAAAAGGAGATAACAAGCTGGATTAATGTTTGGGATCCATATCGCTCTACCAATTACCACAAGCTCTACGATATCTATAGCACCCCAATTCTTTATGTGCTCGACAAGGATAAACGAATAATTGCAAAACGTATCGGAATTGAATCGTTGGAAAGATTTATTGAGGAAGAGTTGAAAAAATAAAATCCGAAAAGAATAATCCAATATTGTTTAGCTGGTTATTGGCCATAACCACATCATCACGTAAACCTTTCTTCTTTGCTGCTGTGTTTACTCCAACTGCACACAGTGGCACACGGATTACAAATCCGCGCAAGCGGGAGAGATTTAATGAAAAAAGGTTGAAAGAGTTGAAAGGCTAAAACAAGGAAAGAATAATACAATATTGTTTAGCTAGGTATTGGGCATCACCACAAACCTTTCAACTTACCACTTACCACCACAACCTTTCTACTTTGCAATTGGATCTTACTCCAATGTTCCTAACTGTAAGCTATATCCATAATCTCAAAAACACGATCTTCCTTGGCAAGCTTTAAAGTAACTTTATCCCCAACTTTTTTATTTGTCAGAATTTGGGCTAAGGGTGATAAGAACGATATTTTCCCTTTGGAAACATTTGCCTCATCAACGCCTACTATCTGGAAAGTTTGAATAGCATTGGATGCTTCAATCCTGAGGGTTACCAGAGCACCAAACATTACCTCATGCTGTGGTTGCTCGCTCAGGTTCACTACTTTGGCCTCAGCAATCCTACTGTTCAACAGCTGTAGTTTTGCGTTAATATGGTTCTGCGCTATTCGCCTCTCCTTTTCGATAGTGCTGCTTATACTGTCTCTCTCCTCCGTTAGCTTCTGCCTTTCGTCCAATAGCTCATCCATACCCACTTGGGTAACATAGTTAATAACCCCTTCGGGTAGATGTGCCCTAGGGGGCACTAAGGGAATCTCTTCCTGGTCATCTTCCTTGATAAATCCTCTGCTCATGGCTTAATGGTTTATTTTTGTTATAAAGCTACATCTAAAAGCATCATTACTGCAAAGCCTAGCATTGCACCAATGGTAGATAAATCCGTTTCGTCCCCAGTTTGCGATTCGGGGATTAACTCCTCAACTACTACAAAAATCATTGCCCCAGCGGCAAACGAAAGTGCATATGGTAGTAAAGGGGTTACTGTTAACACCAAGTATGCACCTATTACTCCGGCTATTGGCTCAACGATACCAGATAGTTGACCATAGTTAAACGCTTTTAACCTCGAAAAACCCTCCCTTCGTAGAGGGATTGAAACAGCAGCACCCTCAGGAAAGTTTTGTAATCCTATTCCAATAGTTAGGGCAATGGCTCCTGCAAGCACTCCGGCATCAGGATTGTTTGCCAATGCACCAAATGCAACCCCAACAGCTAACCCCTCGGGAATATTATGCAGGGTAATTGCAAGCACAAGCAATACGCTTCTTTGCCATGATGTTTTGATTCCCTCTGCCTTATCAGTTGATAAACCCAAGTGTAAATGAGGTAGGAGTTTATCTACCAAAAACAGGAAAGCCCCTCCCGATAAAAACCCGATTAAAGCAGGTGCCCATGGAAGAGAACCACTTTTCTCAGACATTTCAATTGCGGGTTTAAGCAAGGACCAAAAGCTAGCAGCAATCATTACCCCTGCAGCAAAACCCAGCATAGAGTTTAGTACCTTTTTATTGATAGATTTAAAAAAGAAAACCAATGAAGCTCCCATCAATGTCACAAACCAAGTAAAAAGGGTTGCACCAAGTGCCAACAATACTGGGTTGTAGTTTAGTAACCAATCCATTGTAATGTTTTTTTAGAGTATAAGGTTTGATAAGAAAAGGCTTTGCTTTACAACAAATATCAAATCCGTATTGTTGGCAAATACTTGGTTCTAAACCCAAACTATTTGGGTTTAATCTCAAATTTAGTGATTTTTTCGATACGAAATTTAACCAGCTAATTTTAGTTGAACTATCCGAAAAAAGCTATGTTTGAATAGAAATGGGCTCAGTCGAGCTAAACCAACTTATTGGGTTGGGTGTGATAAATTAATTTTTTGAGGTAATTTTGAAACAATGCCTATTCCCTAGTTAGCGCCAAGTGTAGAAGAAATCGCAGGGAATCAGACAATTTGCTGCATAAAAGCGAAAGAGTAAATAGATTAGAAAAAATGAACTGCTCACGCATAAAACAATACATTTCCAAACCGCAAGACCCTTCTCACAGCCAAAGTTTGTAAAAGAGCTGTTTCTTTACCATCACTCCAACACTAATTTATTACTTTTGTGCTAATAGTAATAACTGAGGATGAAAGAAATAGTTTAGAATATGTCGGAAACAAATCGAATCGAATACAAGCAAGAGCTCAATACAGATGTTGATATTGAAAAAGAGGTTATTGCTTTTCTCAATTACCCAGAGGGTGGTCTAATTTATATCGGAATTGACAAACTCCGAAAAGTGGTTGGAGTATCAAATGTTGATAGCAATATGCTTAAGATAAAAGACCGAATAAAAAACAACATTTCTCCTTCTGCAATGGGACTGTTCGATGTAGTTACCGAAAACAAAGAGGGTAAAGAACTAATTAAAATTATTGTTGCAGGTGGTACTGAAAAGCCATATTTCAAGAAGAAATTCGGAATGACGGAGAAAGGTTGTTTTATACGAACAGGAACAGCCGCAGAACCGATGCCGCAGGCAATGATTGAAAAACTGTTTGCAACACGTACACGAAACTCATTGGGCAAAATAAGGTCGAACCGTCAAGATTTAACCTTCGAACAGCTCAGAATCTACTATGAAGAGAAAGGGTTTACCCTTACAAAACATCTTGCGAAAAACCTTGAACTATTAACAGAGGACAATAAACTTAACTATGTGGCGTATCTACTTGCAGATGAAAATGGCGCATCTATAAAAGTTGCAAAATATTCTGGTAAAAATAGGGTTGATTTAATTGAAAACAACGAGTATGGCTATTGCTCACTAGTTAAGGCAACTAAAAGCGTGATAGATAAATTGGAGTTGGAAAACAAAACCATATCACAAATCACTTCTAAAGAGCGTATAGACAAAAGGCTTTGGAATGCCGTTGCTTTGCGAGAGGCGATAATTAATGCGATTATTCATAACGATTACACTCGAGAAATTCCTCCGAAATTTGAAATCTTTTCTGATAGACTGGAAATAACAAGCTATGGAGGACTATTCGACGGAATGACAAGGGAAGACTTTTTTGAGGGTTTATCATTACCACGCAATAAGGAACTTATGCGTGTATATAAAGACTTAGGAATGGTTGAACAATTAGGTTCGGGTGTGCCTCGAATATTACAAGCATACGACAAAGATTGTTTCAAATTCGCAGAAAACTATTTGCGTATGGTTTTTCCAGCATTAGAGAAACTCACCACGCAAGTAACCACGCAAGTAACCACGCAAGTAACCACGCAAGTTGAAGAATTGATTAAAATCTTTACAGGAGAACATTCGAGACAGGATTTACAAGACAAATTAAAATTAGCAAACAGAGAGAATTTCAGAAAGAACTACCTCCAATTAGCTTTAAATGAAGAATTAATTGAGTTAACTATACCCGAAAAGCCTAACAGCAGTAAACAAAAATACAGATTAACTGAAAGAGGAATTCTAATGAAAGAAAAATTGAAAAAAGCCAACGCACGACAGAATGAAACGCCGTAGCAAATTGATTATAAATTCAAGATAAACAAAAAAACACCAGGCGGTAACGTGCGATAATTTCGAGACAAATTACAATCGAATATAACAAGTCATAATCTAAAAATAAATAACATTAGAATGGACTTCCTTAGTGATTACATTGGTTGGTTTTTGATTGCTCTGACAGTGCTTGTTTTTATTCTTTATAAATGGATAAGCAAGAATTCATGGGGGTTAACTGCACAATATGAAATAGAAAAAAGAATTAATTTGCTGAACAAGAATAAACACGAACTTTTTATTGAGGCACTAAAACAATCAAACTTTAAGAATATTCACTTTGATGAAAACAATTCAACTTATTACGCCAAGACAAAAGCTTCAATATGGTCTTGGTCCGAATTGATTGAAATTAGGGTTACTGATAACGAAAATGAAACGGAAATTAATTTTCTATCGATTTGTTTTCTTTTTACACAAATTGTGAGTTGGGGAAAGAATCGAAGAAATGCTAAAAAATTCTTCGAAGAATTGAATAAATTATTATAAAAGACTATTGCCAAACCTAAAAAATGCATTTCATGAAATGGTTGCTTTTATTCGAAATTTTGTACGTCGCCATACTAATACTGGTTGTACTACGCGTACTATACGATACCCGCAGCGGAGTCAAGGCATTGGCTTATATTCTGCTTATTGTTTTGGTGCCATTTTTCGGTGTGTTTTTTTATTTCTCCTTCGGCATCAACTATCGAAAAAGTAAATTGTACAGCCGGAAAATAGTTGAGGACGAAGTACTCAATCAAATAATTCTTACCCATATTCAAAACTATTCAGAGCAGGTCTTAAATTCGGGTCTCTTATCTACTGGGCATCTAAATCTGGCTCGGTTTATACGCAATTCAAGTACTAGTCCTTTAACTGGCAATAATTCCGTAAAGCTGCTATTGAACGGCGAGGAGAAGTTTCCCGCACTATTGGATGCTTTGGAGAATGCAACATCACACATTCATTTGGAATACTATATTTACGAGAATGATGAAACGGGAAATTCCATAGTGGATATGCTGATTAAAAAAGCACAACAGGGTGTAGAAGTACGTTTTATGTACGATGATTTTGGGAGCCGTGGCTTAAATAAGCATTTTATCAGAAAACTCGAGGAAAACGGTATAGAAACAGTTCCCTTCTATAAAATAAAATGGTACGCCCTCGTTAATCGGCTGAACTATAGAAACCATAGGAAAATCATAGTAATTGATGGTAAAAAATCCTTTATAGGCGGCATCAATATCAGCGATAGATATAGAAATGACACCCAACCTGAAAATAGTTTATACTGGCGCGATACCCATTTAATGATAGACGGCCCCGCGACCTTTTTTCTGCAATACCTCTTTCTTTGCGATTGGAATTTTAGCGCCAAAAACAAGCTGCAATTTGGGTCGGAATATTTCCCAATATTTTCCAAAGAAAACAAAATACGTGACGAGTTAGTGCAGATTGTCTCTTCTGGCCCCGACTCTAAATTACCTGTTATTTTCTATTCGCTTCTGGAAGCCATTGGGGCAGCAAAAAAACGAGTGTTAATTACCAGTCCCTATTTTATTCCAGGAGAAAGTTTGATGGATGCCCTAATTATTGCAGCAAAAAGTGGTCTTGAAATAAAGTTGCTGATACCTGGGGTATCAGATTCGATAATAGTGAATTCTGCAGCACGTTCGTACTACACTGACCTTTTGAAGCATGGGGTTAGAATATTTGAATACCAAAAAGGATTTGTGCATTCAAAGGCTATGATTATTGATGATAATTTAGCCGTTGTTGGTTCGGCAAATATGGATTACCGAAGTTTCGACCTCAATTTCGAGGTCAATGCAATGCTTTACAGTAAAACGATTACGGGACAATTGCAAGAAGCATTTAACAATGACCTAAAGCATTCGAGAGAGATAAACTCAACCGATTGGCTAAACAGACCCAAGTATATTCATCTTTTTGAAAAACTGGTGCGGCTACTCGCGCCAATCCTTTAGTTTTAAATATTAATTACTGGCGTTTATTATCTGTATTTTTGAGTATTAAATAAAAAGTTAAAACAAGAAGAATTCAAATAAAAATATTATGCAGAAAAAAGATATTAAATGCATTGCAGTTTTAACCTCAGGCGGCGACGCACCAGGCATGAATGCTGCAATTAGGGCGGTAACACGTGCTGCGTTGGCAAACAACGTAAAAGTCTTTGGTATTAACTACGGATTTCAAGGAATGATAGAGAATGATTTTTTGGAATTGCATTATGAGGATATCGGCGGTATCATAGGCCTAGGCGGAACAATACTAAAAACGGCACGATGCAAAAAATTTACGACCTACGAGGGCAGAGAGAAAGCATACAAAAACTTGAAAGAAAGAAATATTGATGGTGTTGTGGTAATTGGCGGGGATGGTTCATTTAAGGGTGCTGCGCAGTTTTCCTCTGAGTTCAATATTCCTTTTATCGGGATACCGGGGACAATTGATAACGACATCACTGGCACAGAATATACCATTGGTTTCGATACTGCCCTGAACACGGTGGTACAGGCTGTAGATAAAATAAAGGATACGGCTAGGTCGCACGGGCGGATATTTTTTGTTGAATCAATGGGACGCGAGGCGGGGCTACTGGCTCTGGCAAGCGGGCTTGCCTGTGGCGCTGAGGTTATCCTCATCCCCGAAATGTTGGAACAGGAAGAGGAGCTGGATAGGTTTATCCATAAAGACCTAGTAAACAAAAAAACCAGCGGAATTATTATGGTAGCTAAGAACTACCCTAGTTTAAAGGCTATTAAAAATTGCTGAAAGGGTTAAAGCACAACATCCCGATATTGAAGCAAGGGTAACCATTTTGGGGCATATACAGCGGGGAGGCAACCCAACAGCTCAGGACCGGATTACCGCAACGCGAATGGGAGTAGCAGCCATTAACAGCCTGCTAGCTGGGAAAAAGAATTTAATGATTGGGTTAAAAGATCGGGTTATTGTTGAGGTTTCGTTTAACTTGGTAGAAAAGGCATTCCGCCCAATAAATAAAGAGTTTGTGGATATACAAGAGGTGATAACCCGCAATTAAAATATATGGGATAAAATCTCTATAAAGCCTAGTGCCCATTAATAAGCCTCTTGCCCTGAAATAGGTTCACCGAATATTTGTCAGCTTAAAATCAGGGAGGATGGAAGAATAGCTGGAAGTTAATTTTTTGAACTTTAACTATAATCTGAATAGATTAACAACCGTATAATTTCGGGCTATTCATCAGCCATGCTCTTATCAAATCGTTTGTTCGATAAACCAATCAACCCCCTCAGGAACCCATGGATAATTGCAATTGGCAAAAGGATGAACCCTACTATCAGCATTCCCAACTCGTAAAACAGTGAGCTGCCTTTGTATGGTTTTCCGTGAAGCCTAGAAAGGAATGCACTAAAGGGAATCCCGTACATATTCCCTGCAATCATCGTTTGGGCTGCTGAAAGAATAATGAGTGCTTCTTTCTCGCCATACTCCTCTACAATAGCCTCGTAGGCATATTTCTTAGGGAAAGCTCTTGAATCGGCAAAGTGCTGAGCAAACATTATGGCTTTTGCTTCTTCGGGCTTAGTAAAATCACCTGCTCCGCTTAAAAAGCTGTTTATTTCCTCATTGCTCATACCTTGTTGCAAAGCCATTTGTGTATGCTGATACGAGCAGGCAGCGCAACCGTTTACCTCGGTTACAGCCAATTGTAATCGCTCCACAAAATGCGGATCCACTAATTTACTTTTTCTATTCCCAAACAACTTTGAAGCTGCTCTTGGGGCATAAACCAAGGAACGATACAGCTCCCATAAGCTAAACTTTCGTTTAAATTCCTCTCTTTGTGTTACTGATTCCGATAGGGTTACTTTCTTTTCCATGTGTTTGTATTTTTAGTTACCATTAAATTGATTGAAATTTAAGTGTTATACATAAACTGACCCGTTGTAACAGTCCTATTCAGTTTCTTTGCTACAATCGAAACAAAACTTCTGAAGCATCAATAAACCGTTCTCCAACGTATCTATCTCCTTTGGCGTTAACCTTACTAAACGGTTATCTATATGATTATCAATGGCTGTATTAATTTTTATTGTTGTTGCCTCCCCTTCTCTAGTTGCAGATATGTAAATTTTTCGCCTGTCATCAATGTCATTCGTTCGAGTTATGTAACCCATTACACTCAACTTGTCTAGCAACGAAGTCATCTGTGGTTTTGTAATACTCAATTTGTCAACAAACTCTGTAACATATAGTTGCTTGTTTTCTTCCAACAACTTTAAAATCATAAAATGCTGTGGCGAAAAATCAATCTGTAAATCCTTAAGAATTGATTTAATAAATTCGTTATTCATGCTCCTGCACAACTTGACAGGAATTTCTACTAAAAGTTTTTTGAGTGCTGTATTATCCATTTATCGTTAATTTTCATGACGAATGATTCACTAGGGATGACGGTATGTTAGCGTTTCGTGCATTTTTATTCAGTTACGCTTTTGGCAAATCTCTCATTTGTATGCTACAATATATTCGTTTTAAATAATTCAATTTATTAATTAAAAAAACCTAATCTAACTTGCAATACAAGATTTTCTTCCAAAGAGAACCCGCATTCTTCAAAAGTGGGTTTCGCAAATTTGGGTTTCACATTATTTGAAAATCCAAAAGGTTCTTTAGGAATTCCAAGTAAGTTACGGTTCATTTTACCATCAGCATTTTTATCGTGATATAACAAAAATGCGTATTCGCCTTTTGGTAAATCATCAATAAGTATGGTTTCAGTAGTGTCCTTAACAGCTATTATATAATATTTGAAGGTAAGGCCCTGTTTTAAAAAATTTTCGCTTGTGTTAAAAATACCAATTCTAATATCGCCTTCAAAGACTTCAATATTTTCAATTTTAATAGTCAATTGAGGATTTTCGTTGGTAACAAGGCCCGCTAAAAACGAAAAGCATAAGAGTAAGGTGTACATATTCCTGATTTTTAAGTAAAAAAATGTCGTTTAGTTAAGACTGTCGGCTTCGACTCCGCTCAGCCTGACAGTCAACCTGAGCGGGGTCGAAGGTGGGTGACTATAATTGAATAGTAACCTACATAAGTCGAAAAGTGGTGCGTAAAATATAACGCGTATTGGGCACTGGGCTTTTATTTTTTTAACTTGTCAATAATCGACAATACAATTCTTACAAATATCCAGAATCCTATAAATGATAATCCAGCAACAAGAATCATTATTAATGTATCTACATTAAAATTAAAATAATAAGCAAATGGATAGCCACAGAGAATTGGTGATAGTACAAATGAAAATACTATTCCAATTACTCTTAAAAGTTTTCTCATTCTTGGGTCAAGGGATTTTAGGCATCCCATAAATGAATTACCTTTCATAATTATCAAATTTTTAAAGATTCTACTATTTTAACATTTGTGTCTTTTCATGAAATTTCAGTTTTATTTTCGTTATTGATTTTGTCAGAATGATTTAACCCCTATTTAACAAGAGTAATCTTTAATATGCTACTCTCCTTTTATTTTTGCAAAAAGAAATCTTCTATTTCTCTTTTTAATAGTTCGCATTACTAATAGTTCATTTAAGGAACAAATATATAACAATTATGCCAAAGATTATTAATCCATGGCATAATTATTCTTTAAATTCTTTTATCTATAACTTAGCCGCTTCCCAATCAATTATTATTGATTTTCTGGCACTTCCCCACATATATCCCCCAATATTACCCGATGCTTGAATAACCCTGTGGCAGGGTACTATAAATGCAATAGGATTCTTCCCAATGGCAGTTCCTACGGCTCTGGATGCGCTGGGGCTCTCAATTTCTTTAGCAATTTCGCCATAAGTAGATAGATAACCCATAGGTATTTTTAGTAGAGTTTCCCATATTTTTAGCTGAAAGGGTGTGCCGTTTAAATGCAGTATTATCTCTGTTGTACTCAAGTTGGGCTGGAAAATTAGTAACGCATTTTGCTGAATATCATCAACTACGTGGTTATAGTGCGCATTCGGGAATCTACTTCTTAGGTCTGCAAATCCTTCCTCCTCATCATCTAAAAATGCTAAATAGCAAATACCTTTCTGAGTAGATGCAATTATAACTTCACCAAAAGGGCTTTCGGCAAAACTATAGCTAATGGAAAGATTTGCACCACCATTCTCAAGCTCGTCAAGGGTCATCGGTTCAATTCTGATAACGGGTTGGTATAAACGGTTAGTTTCTGAAAGCCCTTTTTGGTTGGCGGCGTCGAATAATGTGGGCTGTTTGCTTTTTATTAGTTGCATGGTATTATATAATGCTTTGGTAAAAGTAGATATTTAGTATCCATGGATTCCGAATCAGTTAACACTCTAGGAAGCATACAAAATTCGAGTTTTGAAAATACGCAAACTTAGTGATTGTTAAATCCTGTTTCAGGATTTTTTTCTCCAAATTTCTCTGTTAGTACAGGCATTATCTCGTCCCTAGTATTTCCCTTTTTCTCTAAAGTTTTAATGAGACTATAGACCTTAAAAAGAGAGGATTGTGCTATCTCTGACGAAAAATGACCAATTCCCTGATTCCAAATAATTAATGCAAAAACCTCATCAAATTGTTCAACTGTTACGCCTAAATAATACGCCTTAATAAGTTCTCGTGTCGACTGTCTTATTCTACCTGCACCCACGGCATTTGTTAAGGATAATAAAAGTTTTGTCTTCAGTTCAATGGCTGGGTTTTCCTTATCCCATATATTGCTCCAAAAGTTTACCGTAAGTTCTGCAATTTTGGGGTCAATCTCGGCATAGCGTGGTATAACAATGGGTTTTAGGGGAATTTCCTTATCATCAGCATCAATTGCTTCTCTCCTATAAAAATACGATACGAATAAACTTTCCGCTTTTTTCTCAGTATGATATTCAAAACCAAGATTCTTCGTCGTATTGTAAAGAGGAATTGGCTCGAAATTTTGTACTATTGCTATCCCCTCTCCTTTAGAAATAGTTTTAGCCTTTTTAACAATTGCTAAAAGAAAGTTTCCTTTCAATGACCGTACGTCAAACTCAACAAATTTTTCTTTATTTTTAATCCAATCTTTGCTCATATTTTTTCTGCAATTTAGTAAGCATTTAACATCTTCTAAAATTAAGAACAAGTAGCCCCGCTTATAGTTTAACCCTTTTTTTAGTTTATGATTGTTGATAAAAGCCGTCCAACTATTACTTCTTCACAATTCATTAAAATAGTTCTGCAAAATCACTAGCCCTTTTTAACGATTAGTTTGTGCTTTTGGCCATAATCAACACCTTACTTTTATCTTTGAAACCTACTCGAGGTTTAATGGTTTTGTTTATTTGATTAACTTCGCAAACAAAAAAAATGCGCAGCATCGTTTTATTCGTTTTCTTTGCTTCTATCCTCGGGGTTTCCTGTACTCATCAAGGGAATAAAGAGAAAATCTCTTTGTCAGACTCATTAATGGTTGTTAAACCAGAATATGCAAATCGATTTTCCTATGCCAAAACATCAAACGGCTACGCACTTAGCATTTTTAACCCATGGCAAGGGGCAAACGAAGTTGAGTACACCTACACGCTAGATTCAACCATAACCGAGCATAATCTTGAAAAAAATCCCATAATTCCATTCCCCGTAAGTAGGGTTGTTTGCCTATCCACAACCCATATTGCCTATATTGATTTGTTAAACAGAACTGATGCAATTGTGGGCGTTTCTGGTGTTAATCTTGCAACAAATACTGATGTACAAACTCGTTATGAAAAGGGTTTGCTCCACGAGGTTGGTTACGAGCAGGCTATGAACTATGAAGTGCTGGTTTCCATTCGGCCCGATGTGGTTTTTGCATATGGCGTTGGTGCCGAAATGACAGGGTACATCCAAAAATTTACTGACCTAGGTATTCCAGTGGTTTTTGTTGCCGATTACCTTGAGGATACCCCTTTAGGCAAAACTGAATGGGTAAAATTTTTCAGCTTATTTTTTGATAGCGTTACCATTGCCGACTCACTTTTCCAAAGCATTGAGAATAACTATAATGAGGTTAAGAGCAAAGTCTCTAATTCTCAAATTAGACCAACCATTTTTTTAAACCTCCCTTGGAAAGATATTTGGTACGTACCCGGTAACGATGGTTACATGGTAAAACTTATTAGTGATGCTGGAGGGCAATATGCGATACCGCATCTAAAAGGAGCCAACACCGTGCCCTTAAACCTCGAATCGGCCATGGAGTATGGACTAAAAGCCGATTATTGGTTGAATACCGGAACGGCAAATGCTTTAGATGAAATTGTGTCCAATTTTCCCATGTCGAAACAATTTCCTGCTCTAATTAACGGAAAGGTATATAACAATAACAGGCTGACCAATGATAGAGGTGGTAACGATTTTTGGGAATCGGGTGTGGTAGAACCTCATGTTATACTTAGCGATTTAGCCAAGATATTTCATCCCAATAGCATAGAGCATGAGTTTATCTATTACCAAAAACTCAACTAGCAATGGGCAAAGCAACAGAATCGGGCATATTTACAAAGCGCAACATTTTTGTGTTTAGCTTACTGGGCTTACTATTGCTGATTTCCTTTATCCTTAATCTACTTCTTGGCTCAATACATATTCCAACCAAAGAGGCTTTACAGGTTCTTTTTGGTAATAGCGAGAATGAACTTTGGAGAACCATTCTATTCAATTTCAGGCTTCCCAAATCGATAACGGCTATTGTGGCAGGCGCAGCGCTCTCTGTTAGCGGACTGCAAATGCAGACAACCTTCCGAAATCCATTGGCTGGCCCCTATGTGCTTGGTATAAGCTCTGGAGCAAGCTTGGGCGTGGCCATTATGCTCCTAGGCTTTTCGTCAATCGCATCGGTAAAGCTTACGGGTTTGCTCACAAGTTTTTCGCTGGCAGGGGCTGCAATTTTGGGCTCAATGGTTGTTTTGTTTGTGATTTTGGCCGTTTCCGTAAGGGTAAAGGATATTATGACCATACTTATACTGGGGATGATGTTTGGGTCAGCAGCATCTGCACTGGTTAGTATTCTGCAATTTTTTAGCAACGAGTCAATGCTGAAAGCTTTTGTAATTTGGACAATGGGAAGCCTCAGCTCAGTTGCAGGTATGCAGCTGCATGTGTTTACGGGCATTGTGGGATTGGGCTTAATTATGTCGCTTATATCAATACCCATGCTAAACGTAATACAGCTAGGCGATACCTATGCCAAAGGAGTTGGGTTGAATATGGGATTGTCGAGAACAATGATATTTTTATCCACCAGCCTTTTGGCTGGAGGGGTTACCGCTTTCTGTGGAGCCAGGATAATCCGGGCAA
>CALGIR010000238.1 GCA_937915475.1 uncultured Bacteroidales bacterium | reverse complement strand
TATTGGATCAGCCATATTCCCAATCCAAGTTCATCTTCGGAGCAAATCATCCCTTCGGAGGGTTGCCCTCTCAGTTTTGCCTTCTTAATGATTAACTCCTCATCGTTAAAGTAAAGCTTGCTACCAATTGTGGCTACTAAAACTTTTTGTCCGGCAGCAACATTGGATGCACCGCAAACTATGTTGAGCAAATTTTCCTCTCCAATATCAACAGTAGTAACACTTAACTTATCAGCATCGGGGTGCTTTTCACAGGTTTTAACCTCGCCAATTACAATTCCTTTTAATCCACCCTTAATGGTTTCAATTTTTTCGAGTCCTTCAACCTCAAGCCCAATGTCGGTAAGAATTTCCGATAGTTCATCGGGTGTTTGACTGAAGTTTAAGTAGTGCTTTAACCAGTTGTATGATATTTTCATTGGGAGTATGGATTATCCGTTTTATTAAATTTTTAAGCTAGTTGCAAAATTAGCGAAAAAAGGTAGTATTCTTTAATTATTAAGGAGAAACTATGCTAAAAATAGCCTTTATTGGGGAGGTTTGAAAATAGCTTTCGTTTAAATACAAAGAATTGAAGCAGGATGCTTTTGGGATATAATTTTACTTTGGGATGCTTAAACAACCGCCTTTTGTTTGAAACGCTAAAGCATTTGCGAATAAAATAGCAGTGTGCTCTAAAAACCGACCATGTAAATTGGGGCTTTCCAGTTAAAAGATATCCAAATGCCGAAGCATAATCGAGTATAAACCTAATCAATATAACAGGGATTAGCGATTGCCTAGAAAGGTTCTTCAAAAGCATTAAAAGGTTATTACGGTGGTTGAAGTAAACCTTTCGGGGGCTATTTGCCGCAAGCGTACCCCCACCAACGTGAAGAACACTGGCACTGGGAATGCACCAAACCGTTTTCCCGCTGCGCTTAAGCCTCCAGCAAAGGTCAATCTCCTCCATATGTGCAAAAAAATCCTCATCAAATGCACCAGCACTCCAAAAATCGCTTGCTCTAACCAGCATGCAAGCGCCCGTAGCCCAAAATATTTCTTTTGCTTCGTTGTACTGGCCATTGTCCTCCTCAACAATATTGAGCACTCTACCTCTGCAAAAGGGGTATCCCAAATAATCAATGTATCCACCAGAAGCACCAGCATACTCAAAAAAGGTTGGTGAGGCGTAGCTGTTTATCTTTGGCATACATGCCGCTACATTTGGGTTTTGCTCGATGAACGACACCATTGGCTCAAGCCAATAGCTATTAACCTCAACATCGGAGTTGAGTATAACATAGTAATCGCTATTTATTTGCTTAAGCGCGCGATTGTATCCGCCTGTAAATCCATAGTTTTTATCAAGTTGAATAATCTTTACGCCCTCGCCAAGCGAACTGAGCCATTGAACTGAGCCATCGGTTGAACCATTATCGGCAACAATAACATCAACGATAAAACCTTCAACCTTTGAGTTTGCCATTACGCTAGGCAAAAACTGTTGTAGGTAGTTTAGTCCATTCCAGTTCAGAATAACTATGGCAATGCTCTTCATTCAGATTCTGTTTGCTGTAACTTTGGTTTTCGTTTCCATCGGCGGTGCGACCAGAGCCAGTATTCTGGAGCCTCAATTATTTGCTTCTCCAAGCGTTTTAGGTGTAGTTCGGTTAGCTCATTGGGCTTAAAACTATTTGGTTCTTCGGTTAGCAGTTCAAAGTCTACCTCGTATTTTCCTCTTTTCACCCTACGCATATTACAGAAAACAACAGGCATGTTAAATTTTTGAGATAACTTCTCAACACCCAAAAACACGGGTGTTTGCTGGTTTAGAAAAGTTGTCCAATATCTAATATCGCCCCCGGCAGGTGTTTGGTCTGAGACCAATCCTAGAAGTATTAGTTCTCCTTTTCGCTTGTAATCAATAATGGCTCTTAGGGTATCTTTCATGGCAACAGGAACTCCTCCAAAGCGCTTTCGAGAATTGTTTATCAACCTTTCAAACCTTTTATTATTTATTGGTTTGTATATGCCAATTGCATGGTGATTAACATAATGGCCAATTAATGCATAGAGTTCCCAACTACCATAATGACCAGATACAAGAATGGCGCTTTTACCCTCTTTGTAGAACCTTTCGAATAGTTCAAGGTTGTTGAATTTACATAGGTTTAGGGCTCTTTTTCGGCTTGCATGTAGCAAGAAAACGCTTTCGAAGATGAGGTCACTTAAATGTCTGTAAAATTTTTTTTCGATGACTTTTCTCTCTTCATCCGTTTTATTAGGGAAAGAGTTTTTAAGATTATTGCGTACAACATTCTTTCTGTAACCAATTAAATGGTATATAATTAGGTATGTAAAATCGGAGATGCGTGCCACGGCACGCAACGGTATTTGTGCAATTAGCCAAGTAAAAGCATAAAAAAGTGAAAAGAGTATGGCGCGCATTTTTTAGGTTGATTATTTCTTTAAAAAATCGGATGTAATATCCCTAAACTCATCAAACATTTTGCTGTTTGCAGCAATAATTTCCTTGCCAAAGATATAATTATTTGCACCACTAAAATCGCAAACCTTTCCGCCAGCCTGTTGAACAATAAATGAGCCTGCTGCAACATCCCAAGGCTGAAGGCTGTACTCGTAAAATGAATCGAACCTACCACAAGCAACATAGGCCAAATCGGTTGCGGCTGAGCCTAATCTTCGTAACCCATGTGAATATCGCATAAAGTGCTCCATCGATTTTAAGAAAGGTTCCATTCTCTCATAATCGTAGTACGGAAATCCTGTTGCAATAAGTGAGTCGGCTACCTTTTCTGTGTCAGATACGGTTATTGGATTCCCATTCAAAAAGGCCTTGTTCTCTCCCCACGAGTAAAAACATTCATCCAGAGAAACCTCATAGATAACGCCAAGTATAATTTGCTCATTATCCATTAAAGCAATGCTTATTGCGTAAGGGGGTAGTCCATGGATAAAATTTGTGGTACCGTCTAGCGGGTCAATTATCCAGTTTAGGCCATTGGGGCTTTTCTCTCCAGTTCCCTCTTCGGCTATAAACCCTGCTTGAGGTAAAACCTCTCTAAGTTTGGCTACAATAAGCTTCTCTGCCTCCTTATCGACATACGAAACAAAGTCGTGAAGCCCTTTTGACTCAACCTTTTCAATACTAAAACTCTTACGTTGAGTTCTGATAAAGCCTCCTGTTTCCGTTGCTATATCGATAACCTGTTCACAAATATTCTGAATGTTCATATTGATTATTTTACTCATTGTCAATAATTTTCGCAGTAAGGTTTCCCGTTTTTGAAGTACCTAAAAGTTCGACACTCGCAATTTTTCCTGCCAGTTCTTTTCTAAAATCAATTTCAACCTTTACATAATTTCGGGTAAAACCAGTTATTGTTCCTTTTCTGTTTGCCCCCTCGAACAGTACTTCCTCCTTTCGACCAATATTCTGGGCGTAAAACTTACTGTGTAATGAATGGGAGAGGTGCTGCAGTTTTTCAACTCGTTTCTTCATTGTTTTCGGATGTACTTTGCCCTCGAAATCTGAGGCTGGTGTGCCAGGTCTTTCGGAGTATGGGAAAATATGAAGAAACGATGGTTTTAGCTTGCTTAAAAGGTTGTACGAATCGGAAAAGTCATTATCTGTTTCGCCTGGGAATCCCACGATTACATCCACCCCAATAAAAACATTGGGTATGGCTTGTTTAATTTTTTCAATTTTATTGGCAAAAAGTTCACGGTTATATCTCCGTTTCATCAGCCTTAAAATATGGTTCGACCCAGATTGTAGTGGAATATGAAAGTGGGGTAGAAATTTGCTTGAGGCTGCAACAAAGGCAATAACCTCATCGGTTATTAAGTTTGGCTCAATTGATGAAATACGGTAACGCTCAATACCCTCAACCTTTTCGAGTTCCTTCAGCAAGTCGATAAACGACTCACCTGTTGTCCGACCAAAATCGCCTGTGTTTACACCAGTAAGAATTATTTCCTTTATCCCTTGGCTGGCAATGCTGTGCGCTTGAGACAGAATATTACTGATGGGAATATTCCTGCTCTTACCACGAGCATCAGGAATTGTGCAATAGGTGCAGTGATAATCGCATCCATCTTGCACTTTGAGAAACGAACGGGTTCTGTCTCCCGAGGAGTATGCTGGAAAGAAATCGTTAAGCACATCAATTTCGCAGCTGTAAATTTTGGCCTTTGCGTTTTTATGGGCATTACCCATGTACAAGGGGATATTAGCCCTGTCTGATGCTCCCATAACCAAATCGACTCCCTCAATGCTGCCCAAATCTTCGGGTCGAAGTTGTGCATAGCACCCAACAACGGCCACAAAGGCATTTGGCGAATGCTTAATGAATTTTTTTATTGCCTGGCGGCATTTCTTTTCGGCATGTTCAGTAACCGAGCATGTATTAATAACAAAAACATCGGCTTGGCTGTTGGGCGAAACCCTTTCGAATCCTAATTCATCGAATTGCCTTGCAATTGTTGATGTTTCAGAAAAATTAAGTTTGCAGCCTAAGGTGTGAAAAGCCACTCTTTTTTGATTGTTCGGCATCAATTGCGATTATGTAAATAACACCGCAAAATTAGTAAATAGCGAGCTATATAACTAGCTAAACAAGCATAAAATGGTTTTGGTAAGTTGTGTGATATTGGCATAATCCTTTATAAACTAAATCAGATTCTTTTCAAAATCAGGAGAATTAAATTTGGGGTTAAAGTTGTTGTTTATGTGAATATCACCCGATTCGGAGTTAACATAACCCTTAATAAATGCATTGGGCAACCAAAAAACCTCATCGGAATCCTCGTTACTGTTCTGTTGTTTTTTACTGATAACCTGTTCAACGGTTAGTACCTTGTTGCCTTGCTTTATAATGTTTTGGTAATGGTTGTACATCTCTTTGCCTATTGCGATAATTACAACATATTTACCAAATTGGCTACGAAGATGGTGCTTATAAACAAAGTCAAGCCTATCGCTGGTAACCCGTTCGGCTGTTTTGTGGAATGAGTCAACAAAAATAAATCCTTCGTCACAAATTTTCTGAGCTATGTCCTCATTTCTGGTGTAATGCACAAAAAGAATCTCTGTTTCTTCATCCATTAGAATAAAATTCTGAATGTTGTCCTCAAAAATTTTGCTGGACTTTACTTGGGGATGTTTTTGTGCCTCCTTAACCTTTTCAACTATTCTTGCAATACTTCCTTTTGAAGAATACCCTCAACACCAACCTGTTTTTTTAATATATCCTCAATTAGCTGGTTCTTTTTGTGCAATTGGCAGTGAAGAAACCCAATATATACAATCAATATCGCTATTATTATTAGTTCTGGGCTCATTCGATCTTCTCTGTGTGAGTGCTACCTATGCAAGTTAGAAATAATATTTAATTCTTAACCATAATAAAACACCTCAAATACTGATAAAGTTTGGGTCGAATTGTTGATTTAGTGTGATACAGTGCTTAAGCCCTTATCTTTAATTTCGCCATTTGCCCCACAGTTTCTACCAGTAAAGCGTGGAGCCTGTATCTATTCACTGTTCATGCATCTAAGAATCGGGAATTCGTTTGTTTTCATTTATTTTTGTAATCTTGTCACTCAACAGTTTGGTAAGATTGGTCAAATGGTAGTTCATAGCATCTTTATGAAGTTTTATGAGTTTTGGCCTTTTATTCTTCTTTATCAATTTTAGAGTCCTGCCAGAACTGTTTGTCAACTGGCGAATAGTATAACAGCATTTTTTAAACATAGAGAACTGTAACTTGAGAGTAATTAAGAACTTATCTGAGAACTCCTCCCTACTAAACCCTATTAACATGAATATTGAGCATATTCGATCACTGTTTCCAGTCACAAAAGAAGCTGTTTACCTTAACAGTGCCTCGCAATCACCTCTAAATACATTGGTAAACGATAGACTTCAAGCTCATTTAAAAACAGAGTTTAATCCTTTAGGTAAAAAAGCGTTTAATCGTGATTATACACGGGTTTTACTATCAAGACTATTGGGAGGTTTGCCAGATGAATATGCTTTAGTTATAAGCACAGGTATTGGTATAAGTATCGTGGCGCAGGGATTAGAGCTAAAAAAAGGAGACAATGTTGTGGTACCAGAACGCGAACACTGGAATAACTCCTTCCCATGGTTACAACTTGAAAATAGGGGTGTTGAGATTAGATTTGCAAGGCTCAATGAGGATAATAGTATTAATCCTGAAACAATAGAGGAACTTGTTGACCATAAAACACGCGTTGTGGCAATTGCTGCTGTGAGGTTTAACAGTGGTTTTAGACCAAACTTGGCAGCAATTGGAAAGATTGCCCATGCAAAAGGTGCTTTGTTTTTGGTAGATGCAGCACAAGCAGCAGGTATGATTCCAATTAATGTGGAGCAAAATCAGATTGATATAATGGCAGGCTGTGGGTTTAAGTGGCTACTAGGAATGTATGGAACGGGATACTTATATGTTAGCAAAAGAGTGGTAAAAACGATTAATCCAGTGTTACCGGGTATGTTTGCGGCTGATAACCAATTTGATAAGCTCTCTTATTACGATGACTCCCGTAAATTTGAAACTGGCACAATTGCATACTCCCTTTTTGATGCTTGGTCAGCGGGGCTCGAATTGCTTCTTGATGTTGGCATCAAAAATGTTTATGAGAAAAACCTTAAAACCACCGACCTCCTTATTGACGGACTCCATGAAAAGGGATATCAAATAGTGACACCAACAAAAAATCGAGAGGAGAGAACAGCAATCGTTCATTTTAATACAGGCACATTTGAAACCACTAAAATGCTTTACAAAAAACTTAAAGAGGAAAGAGTTCTGGTAACCTTACAGGGTGAGAATATTAGGGTTAGTCCGAATTTCTTTAATACTGAAGAGGAGATTAAAATGTTCTTAAATTTAATTTAGGTTATGATTTTCAGCATATTAAAATAACAATACCTGAGAAGTAACGGCAATAATAATTTATTATGGATTTTAATTGATTAAAATATAAAGGGGTAAATATTTTTAGATTCACCCCTTATGTCAATATGCTAATTGTTTATTGTACCTGGTGTTTATTGTACCTGGAAAGTTTTCCAGAAACTACACTTTAAAATATGCGATTATTTCACGTAAATTCTCAGCAAGTCCCGATAGCGATACGGCATTTTCATTCAAATCTTGTGCTGCGTTACCAGTCTGTTGTGTTACTTGACTTAAGCCCGAAAGAGCATTGTTTACCTCATTTGCACCTGTTTTTTGCTCATTACTTGCTGCAGTAATTTCATCCATTACTATCACAGTCTTTTCCAATTCCGATGCAAGCTCATTAAATAAATGTTCGGTTTTCTCGCTTAATAATACGCTATCTTTTGATAATTTATCAATTTCATCGGAACTAACCTTACTTCGTTCAGCTAGTTTTTTAACCTCAGCTGCAACTACTGCAAACCCTCTTCCATACTCACCTGCACGAGCAGCTTCAACTGCCGCATTTAATGCTAACATATTGGTTTGCTGCGAAATCTCATTAATTACAGTAATTTTTTCAGCAATACTCCTACTTGCCAATAAACTGTTATCTGAAGCATCTTTTACCAAAATCATTTTTTCCTGAGTCCCTTTAATGATTTTATTTCCATTTAGGGCGTTTTCAGTATTCTGTTCAATGTTAGCATTTATTTGCTCCATTGTTGCTGACACCTCCTCGGTAGATGAGGCTTGTTCGTTAGCACCTTCAGCTAGTTTATTTGAATTGTCCATTAGTTGTATACTTGCAACGCTAATGTTTTCGGACCCACTATCTAAGTTTTCAACCACCTGGCTTAAGGTATCCACTAATTTTTTTATCGCTTTCCCTAGCATACCAAGCTCATCTTTGCGGTCAAGCATCTCCGATGAGAGTTTTAAGTTTAGCTCTCCTTCTGAGAGTTTTGCAACGCTATTAATTGTGTCATGCAAAGGCTTTTTTATAATTTGAGCCACTATATAAAAGCAAGTAAATGAAACAATGATGTCAATAAGCATCGCCAAATACTGCGGAAATTGCTCAGGAAACGCTGCTGAAAGTCTTGTGATCACCATAATAAGTAGGAGGTTAGTTCCCCAGAACAAACTAATTTTAAACAATATTGAGTTTTTGAAAAGTAAGCGCAAAGCAATAAACATTACAGGTATTACTATACCAATTGCAAGAAGTGCTGCTTTAACTACTGGATTCATAATGTTTTTTTTAAGATTAATACTTATAAGACTATACCGAATAACTTAAAAGGTTAGTTTCCTTTCAGAAGTTTATAAATATAGTATATAAGAACTTGTTAAACAAAATAAATCCTGAAAACTAATATGATATGTATCACCCTAACATAGCGAGCTTTAAGCTTTACTAAAAAGGCAAATAAACTAATTAAAGCAATTTAAGTTTCAACAGCCCACTATACACAAGGCAACCCCAATAGTAAAATGCTCGCATTTAACAAATAGGTATAAATCAGGAGTTAGCGTAAAAGGGAAATTTGTATATTTGGAAAGAAGTGTGCATTTATCATTTTTTTCAATATCCTGCTTGTTGCTGGAGGAGGATGTAATTGTATCTATAAACTAGTTGTACGGCTGCTTTAAAAAAACAACTAAATACGACTGATTATGAAACCACTATTAATTTTCGCTGTAACTATTTTAACCTTGACCACATACGGACAAGACAAGTATAATTATGTTCATTTCAACAAATTGACTGAAGTAGTTGGGACAGAATTTGTGATTGGCTCAATAGAGAACAGGGGAAAAATGTTTGACGTAAAGAGTAAATATCTCTTGTTTATCAATACAGTTACTGGAGAAACAAATCAGATTGACTTTCCGAGTGAAGCTCGTATCGAAGAACTTGAACAAGTAAAGATAGATAGTTTAAATATTAACTTGATTGTTGTTTCAGCAAGGACAATTGACTTAGATGGGAAAAGCGGTATTGACTGGAACGACCCAATACAAATTATTATTCTTTCGCCAGAGGGAACAGAAAGAACTCAACTTACCGATGACAAGTTTTTTGTAAGGACTTGGACAGTTAATAAATTGACAGGAACAATTGTTATTACTGGCTATTACGATACAAACAATAATAGTAAATATGACAAGTTTGATAAAAATGAAATTCATATTTACGACTTAAAAACACTGAAAATAATACGTAAGATATAAAGCCATCCGTCAGCAGATAAGACGAAAAAAAAACCACGGATACATCAGGCAGGCAGATATTATTTCCACTATCTTTGATGCATTGAACATTGAAAACCGATTTTGAAAGACCTTTTACTTTTCACTCCGCCATTTACGCAGCTAAATACGCCCTATCCTGCAACAGCCTATTTAAAAGGGTTTTTGAATACCCGAAACATTAGTTCCTATCAAATGGATTTGGGCATTGAGGTTATTCTTGAGCTGTTTACAGATAAGAGTTTTGAATATATATTCGCGGAGGCTTACCAAAACAACAGAATAACCTCGGCAAATTGCCAGAGGATTTATGCATTAAGAGATGATTATATACTCGTTTTAGATAGCGTTATTAAGTTCCTGCAAGGCAAGAACCCAACCCTTGCTCGTCAAATTTGCACCAGAACATTTTTACCCGAAGCCTCTCGTTTTAAGGATTTAGATGACTTGGATTGGGCTTTTGGTACTATGGGAATTCAGGATAAGGCAAAGCACCTGGCCACCCTGTATCTCGAAGACCTATCGGATTTTATTGTGGAATGTGTTGATGCGGATTTTGGCTTTATTAGATATGCAGAGCGTTTGGGGCGAAGCGCTAATTCCTTTGATGAATTGTACAACCACCTGCAAACCTACAGCACGCATATCGACACGATTACCCTACAAATTCTCGATAAGCAGCTAAGGATAATTCAGCCTAAATTAGTCTGTTTTTCGGTTCCCTTTCCAGGGAATTTGTACAGCGCATTTAGATGTGCTCAACATATCAAAGCCGAATATCCCCATATTAAAGTTGCGATGGGCGGTGGTTTTCCCAGTACGGAATTACGTGATTTAAAAGATGTGAGAGTTTTTGAGTTTTTCGATTACATCACTTTAGATGATGGGGAATTGCCCATTGAATTGTTAGCCCAACACGTTTGTTCTGGCGAGGATCCTGCAAGTGGTACTTTTAAGCGTACACTTCTTTTGGGAAATGGGGGAGTGGTTTACAAAAACAATTCAACCAAACCAGATTACAAGCAAACTGAGGTGGGCACTCCCGATTATTCCGATTTAAGGCTCGATGAGTATATTTCGGTGATTGAAATTGCCAATCCCATGCATAGTCTCTGGAGTGATGGGCGGTGGAATAAGCTCACCATGGCTCATGGCTGTTATTGGAAAAAATGTGCGTTTTGCGATGTCTCGCTCGATTATATCAAACTTTATGATCCCAATGCTGCCAAAGTACTGGTGGACCGTATGGAAACTTTGATTGCTCAAACTGGCGAAACGGGTTTCCATTTTGTAGACGAAGCTGCTCCTCCTGCATTGATGAAGGCTTTGGCTTTGGAGATTTTGAAAAGAAAGCTCACCCTTACCTGGTGGGCAAATGTTAGATTTGAGAAAAACTTTACCCAAGACCTCTGCTACTTGCTAAAAGCATCGGGTTGTATAGCGGTTTCTGGAGGACTTGAGGTGGCATCGGACAGGCTATTGGCATTAATTGATAAAGGTGTAACCGTTGAGCAAGTGGCTCGGGTGACCCGTAATTTTACCAAGGCCAATATTATGGTGCACTCCTATTTAATGTATGGTTTCCCAACTCAAACTGTTCAAGAAACGGTTGATAGTTTGGAAATGGTGCGCCAACTTTTTCAAGAAGGGGTTGTGCAATCGGGATTTTGGCATCAGTTTGCCTTAACAGCACATAGCCCGGTGGGTTTAAATCCGGCTTACTATGGTATTACGCCCATTTTAAGGGATATCACCTTTGCCAATAATGATGTTGATTTTACGGACCAAACGGGCATTGACCATAGTCAATTCAGTTTTGGTTTAAAAAAGTCGCTGTTCAATTTTATGCATGGTCTTGGCTTTGAGTTGCCACTTCAAGATTGGTTTGAGTTTAAAATACCTAAGACCAAAATAAAGAGCAATTATATAGTAACTTGTTTGTTAACAGACACCTATTTTAGTGTACAACCCAGTGCTAAAATTGTGTGGCTTGGCGTAATGCCATTGGTGAGAGAGCAATCCAAAACCAGGAAAGGCAAGAGTTGGCAAACCCTTCAATTGACTTTTCATCATAAAAGCGATTCGTTTCAAGTAAGTGTTGAAAAAGATAAGGGTGAATGGCTGTTAAATGTCTTGCCAAGTCTTTCGACTTCCCGCAATAAATTGCGCAACTATGGAGAACTAAAGGCCGATTTTGAGACCCGTTTTGATAATTTTGAAATGTTTTGGTATTCTAAGCCTATTCAGAAATTGAAAGACTTTGGTTTGTTGAGCGTGTGAGCACTTTGGCTTTTATCAAAATCATCTTTTAGAGAATGAACCTGGCAGTGGAAGTGTTGCGATTTTTTGTATTTTCATTTAATCGCTATATTTAGCGATAGATTAGTGGATTAATAACTCGAGTTTGAGAAAATTCCCACTTACTTTCCAACGTTTCGCACACAAAACTATTGGTGATTGTTTTAGAGAAACTACATTACCTTTGAGCCTTTATAACATAATCCCATAAGGGTTCAGTTAAATATTACAGAATGGGGTTAATAAAATTGAATAATGAAATTTGAAGATCTAAAAATTATTGAGCCCATTTTAAGGGCACTGCAAGAAGAGGGATATACTGTCCCCACATCGATACAGGAAAAAGCAATCCCACTCATACTAAATAGGAATGATGTTTTGGGTAGCGCCCAAACCGGAACAGGTAAAACAGCGGCTTTTGCCATTCCAATTCTGCAACATCTCTTTCTCGACCGTCAGCAGCATAACACTCCACGCAACATTAATGCGCTTATTATCACTCCTACACGAGAGCTGGCCATTCAAATTGCAGAAAGTTTTGCGACCTATGGAAAACACACAGGATTAAAAAATACCGTCATTTTTGGGGGCGTAAAACAGGGGCAACAAACCAATGCACTTCGTAGAGGTGTCGATATTCTTGTTGCAACACCCGGACGACTTCTCGACCTGATGGATCAGGGTTTTGTTAGATTAAGTAATGTTGAATATTTTGTGCTAGACGAAGCTGACCGTATGCTTGACATGGGCTTTATTCATGATATTCGAAAAATAATTGCCAAATTACCAGCCAAACGGCAGTCGTTATTCTTTTCGGCAACAATGCCAAATACGATTGTTAATCTCTCAAAAAAAATTCTGAAGGATCCCATAAAAGTAGAAGTAAGTGCGGTTTCTTCAACTGCCGATACGATTAAGCAATATCTATATTATACCAATAAAGCAACAAAGATAGATCTGCTTATTCATATACTTCAAGAACGTAAAATTGATCAAGTGTTACTGTTCTCTAGAACAAAGCATGGTGCAGACAAAATCACCAGAAATTTAAAAAAGCAAAAAATTAAAGCAGCAGCCATACATGGCGATAAAGCACAAAACGCAAGGCAGAAAGTTCTGCAACAATTTAAGGATGGAGAAATAAGGGTATTGGTTGCCACCGATATTGCTGCAAGAGGTATTGATATTGATAAATTAAAGTATGTTATTAATTACGATATTCCGAATATAGCAGAGACCTATGTCCACAGAATTGGCAGATGCGGTAGAGCAGGAGATGAAGGTGTCTCCATATCCATTTGCGAACCCGAAGAAAATGCGTTTATAAAAGACATTGAAAAATTGATAGATCAAAAAATAGAGAAAATTAAGGACAACCCTTTTCCACAAACCGACAATCCTATGACAGCAAGGGAAAAGCAAGTATTTGAGAGAGAGAAAACGCAAAGGAGAAAAGATTTTTTTGCTGCAAGAAATAAACAAAATTCTCCGAAGTTTAACAGGAGAAGATAAGTAGGAATTATACGCATGCCAACAAAGGATACTAGCTGTGGTTTGGTCAACTCCCTTTTGCATTGGCTTGTGTGTGTAACATGGCACAGTTGATATACAGAACCGTAGGCAAAATTTAGCTCTGGCAACTCTTTGTATTAGCCCCATAAATCATCATACTAAGTTACAGATAGGAGCCTGTAACTTTAATGATGATGAAAAGGGTCAACCTATACCAGGATAATGCGTTTTAATAGAAAATCACCTTACAAGGACAAATACAGTGAAACATCCATGCCTTTGCCGTCTGCATGTCGGCATACAGGGCACACAGGGTGTACCTTTAACTAAAAACAGACAGATGAAAAATCAGCACATAAAAGGAGAACTAAAAGAAAATTTACCCCCTTTCAAGGGCAGTGCAATCATCGAAACCGAAAAACTGCCGATAAAACTATGGCTGCCCGAAGATGAAATGGATGAAGATACGCTGCAACAAGCTCGAAACCTTGCCAATCTTCCATTTGCATTCAGCCATATAGCCATTATGCCCGACACCCATCTGGGGTATGGAATGCCCATTGGTGCGATTTTGGCCACCA
This sequence comes from uncultured Bacteroidales bacterium, assembly GCA_937915475.1. Classification (GTDB taxonomy): domain Bacteria; phylum Bacteroidota; class Bacteroidia; order Bacteroidales; family Tenuifilaceae; genus Perlabentimonas. The sequence goes on along the minus strand of CALGIR010000238.1, from coordinate 2,523 downwards.
AAGGAGCCATAGTGCCCAATGCTGTAGGAGTAGATATTGGATGCGGCATGTGCTCATTACGCACCAGCCTGAAAGACATCGAAACATCCGATTTGAAAGAAATTATGGGTATCATCCGCAATACCGTGCCTGTAGGTCGTAATCACCACAAAACAGCACAAGATGAGGCTTGGATGCCCGAGAAAAAAGGGAGCCTGCCCATTGTGGAACAGGAGTACGAAAGCGGTCTTCGTCAAATGGGTACTTTAGGGGGAGGAAACCATTTTATCGAAATACAAAAGGGTTCGGATGGATACATCTGGATTATGGTTCACTCTGGCTCGCGCAACATCGGCTATACAGTGGCTAACCATTACAACAACATAGCTAAAAATATACATGAAGAACTTGGAAGTGAGCTACCAATAGATTTAGCCTATTTTCCCGAATCTTCCGAGTTTTTTGAACTTTACTACAATGAGATGAACTACTGCATCGAATTTGCCCTGGCCAATAGAAAGTTGATGATGGAGTCCGTAAAAGCAGCATTTTTAGAAATTACACCAGGAGTCGAGTTTTCAAATTTCATCAATAAACCTCACAACTTTGCCGACGAAGAAGAGCATTTTGGTGAAACACTCATCGTACACCGAAAAGGAGCAACACGCGCCAGAAAAGGAGAGTGGGGAATGATTCCAGGCTCTCAGGGTACTCAGTCTTATCTGGTATTGGGGAAGGGTGAACCCCATTCTTTCCAGTCCTGTTCTCACGGAGCTGGAAGAGTTATGAGTCGCACGCAGGCTCGCAAAAAATTGAGCTTGAAAGAGGAGGTGAAGTTTTTGAATGACCAAGGCATATTACACGCTATTCGTCATAAATCTGATTTAGATGAAGCGCCAAGTTCCTACAAAGACATCGAAGAAGTAATGGCAAACCAAGCGGACTTAGTAGATATACAAATCGCTTTACAACCCCTCGCAGTTATAAAAGCCTAACTGGAATAGCTGCAGATGCGCTTATGTATTGAACAGCGCATAACATATATTAAGATGCGGATTTACAGACCGTGAATTATTGTATTCTATATCAACAATTTAATCCAGCCTCTTTAGTTTTCTCATTCTACCTCTTGAATTCCTGCCGTTAATAACAGAAAAGCATAAACCAACCTAAGGGTAGAGGTGGTTTAGTTTTACCGTACAGGTTTCTACTTAAACGTTGTTTTTTTGATGTTTATTTGGTTTGACAAAGACTTCCAGCACCCAATCCACCATACAATAGAAACCAATTAAAGCTTAATCAACCCACAAGGCAACAACCAGAGTTTAAAAGCTAGTGTTTACTAAAATAGCCATAAAAAAAGGGGTCTCGTAAACAGGAATTGGTATATTTGGGGAGGAGTATGTATTTATAATGCTTTTACAATATCCTGCTTGTTGTTGGAGCAGGATTTTACTGTATCTACAGGTTAGGTGTTTCATTCTAAACAAACACAAAACCCGCCCTCAGATAGAAATGACAGAAGAAAAAAGTAACTTTGAAAACGAACAATAGGAAAATAGAATTAATGGCAAAAAAAGACAACACCAGTTTCGAGAAGAAACTGTTTAAGGCTGCAGACAAGCTCCGTAAAAATATAGATGCTGCTGAATATAAGCACATTGTTTTAGGCTTGGTATTCTTGAAATACATCTCTGAATCGTTTACCGAACTGTACCACAAATTAGAAGCCGACGAGTGGAGCGATTCCGAAGATAGAGATGAGTACATAGCCGAGAATGTCTTTTTTGTCCCTAAAGTAGCACGCTGGAGTCATATCCACGCACAGGCTAAACTTCCTACCATAGGGCAAACTCTTGACGAAGCTATGGAAGCCATAGAGAAAGAGAACAAGGAACTTAAAAATGTGCTGCCCCAGGTGTATGGCAAAGCCAATTTGGACAAGAAGTCGTTGGGCGAGCTGATAGACCTAATCTCCAATACTGAGCTGGAAGTAGAAAATGAAAACTCGAAAGACCTCTTTGGTCGTGTGTACGAATATTTCTTAGGCGAATTTGCCAATGCAGAGGGAAAGAAAGGTGGACAATTCTACACGCCCAAAGCCATTGTGAAGCTGATGGTAGAGATGATAGAACCCTACAAAGGCCGAGTGTACGATCCCGCAAGTGGCAGTGGCGGCATGTTTGTGATGAGTGAGAAGTTTGTGACCGAACACAGTGGAAACGTAAGAGACATTACCGTGTATGGACAAGAGAGCAACCAAACCACTTGGAAACTCTCTAAAATGAACTTAGCCATCCGCAATATAAACTCAAAGTTTGTAGCGTGGAATACGGAAGGCTCTTTCTTGAAAGATGCGCACCCCGACCTTAAAGCCGACTATATTTTGGCCAATCCGCCCTTTAACCAAAAAGATTGGGGCGTAGATATTTTGCAAGAAGATGCACGCTGGAAAAAATACGGCACACCACCCAGTGGAAATGCAAACTATGGATGGATGCTACACATGCTCTACCACCTTGCACCCAGAGGAGTAATGGCCAC
>CALGIR010000237.1 GCA_937915475.1 uncultured Bacteroidales bacterium | reverse complement strand
GTCGGCTAATTAGCACCGCATCGGTAACCACAGCAACGGGGGGCGTGTCGATTACTATGAAATCGAAATTTTGCTTTAGTATGGCAATAAGCTCATCGAACTTACTACTTGCCAGCAACTCGGCCGGATTGGGTGGTATGGGACCCGAGGGCATCACAGAAAGGTTGGGTACGGTGGTGGCTTCCACCAGGTCGTCCCATTTATCTCTGCCAATAAAAAAGGTGCTTAGCCCCTTGCTATTATCTATCCCAAAAAGGTTGTGTAGCTTGGGTTTACGCATATCGAGCCCCAGCAGTACCGTTCGCTTACCCAGCATGGCGAGGCTAACCGCCAGGTTTGAGGCCACAAACGATTTACCCTCGCCGCTAATGGTGGATGAAACTAGTATTACCTTATTCTCGGCTTTACTCAGCATAAAATCGAGATTGGTGCGCAGTGCCCTAAACGACTCGGCAAACGACGATTTTGGCTTATCGAAAACGGGCAATAAACTCTCGTATGGGTTGTGCCCAATGGTGCCCATTAGTGGAACCCTGGTTTTTCGGCCAATGTGCGATGGGTCCTGAATGGAGTTATTGAGCTGATCGAAAAGTAGGATTAGCAGCACGGGAACAAGTAAGCCAACCAAAAAACCCATGGCGTAGTTAATAGTCCTTTTAGGCTTAACCACTTCGGCCATCTCGGGCATTGCCTCGTCAATTACCCTATTGTCCGATACGTTAGATGCTTTTGAAATCCCAGCCTCAATCCTTTTTTCCATTAGGTAGGTATAAAACTTTTCATTAATGCTATACTTCCGCTCCATATTTACCAGCTCGCGCTCGGTAACGGGCAGCATACGCAGTTGCCCCTCCTGATTGGCAATCCTTTGGTTGATCTCCTTAATTCTTATCCCGTTCACCTCGCGCATTCCCTCAAGTTTTTCGAACAAAAGCGATATTAGGCTCTCGATGCTCTGGTTGAGCCTTACTATTTGAACATTGTCCTTATTAACCGTAAGCAGCAGTCCGTTGCGCTCCAGCGATAGCTCATTAAGCTGTGCCACAATTGATGCAATCCCCGACTCTTCAATACCTATGGTAGCGGGCGATACCAAACCTTTCAGATCTTCCTTCTCCTTTAAGTATTTGGCTAAATAATCGAAATACTCTAACTGAAACGTGAGGATATTTTTTTCGGTGTAGAGCGATTCCAACCTTTGGAGTAAGGCGCTTCCCTCTGTGCTCAAATTGACTATACCCTTCCCTGTCCTAAAGTTTTGGAGCATTAACTCTGCCATTCGCAGTGAGTCGGTAATTCCTCCCAGCTGCTCATCTACAAAATCGATGGTATTTATGGCGGTCTGCATCTTCTCGTTTAAATCGTTGCGGATATAAACCTCCATAAGCTTATTTAGGAAATCGGCCTCCTGCTGCGCCACAAAACCAGTGGTCGATAGGGTTAGTAGGCTACCCTGCTTATCGTTAAGCTCAATGTTTACCTTTTTCATGTAGTTCACGGCCAGCCCATGCGAACTATTAATTACAAAGTAGTACTTTTTCGACTGGCTTGTTTGCTCGTAACCCTCCTGATTCCTAAAGTTTATGGTAAAAGCAAAGCGATTATCGGTGTACCTATGGCCAAACTGCATCCTCTTTTCGGGCATGCCATCATCAAAATCAACAGTATACTCCTCGTCCGATAGAATGGTTATATAAACGGGGTATCCTGTTGTGTTTGCCCCTGCGGTATCCACCTCTACAACAAAGGGCGAACGGTTATATAGTTTGCTTTCAGCTATCCCCCTTCGGCCAACGTTTACGTAGGTTACCATAAACTCGGGCAACTCCTCAATGGCCGTTAAAGCCAGAGTGTACGACTTTAGGATGCCTATCTCATTCTCGATGCGTTTTTTATCCTGTCCCAGATTGAGCTCACGCATAAGGGTTTGCACACCCTGCCCCACCCTGCGGCCATCGGCATTTCCCACCAGCAGTGATGCTTTTACCGAGTGTACCTGCTCCGAGTAACGGTTTACCAGATATGCCACAAAAAGTCCGACAAATACGCTAATGGCTATCCAGTACCAGTTTGACAGAAAGAGAAAGAAATATCGCTTTAAATCAAGTGTCTCTTCCTGGAAATGGGGGTAGTTGTTGTTTGGGTTATCCATAGGAATATTATTGGGAGTTGGGGGTTAAGATTAAGGTTGAGGTTAAGGTTGAGGGTTAGGTTGAGGGTTAGGTTAAATAGTTTATTAATTTATTTAAATCGAAGATTAATAAGGAATATTCTTCAACCAATTTTTTAGTAAAATCATCTTCAAAATACTTTATTTTGTTGCCATAAAGTAAGTGGTTTTGGGTTTCAAATGCTGAACCTCGAGCAATGGTATAAAAATGAGCTTTATCCTTTCGCGTTTTCCTGCCAAATCCTTCTGAAATATTTGCAGATATACTGTTGGAAGATCTTCTAATTTGTGAAGTTAGACCGTAATCCTCTGAACGAGGTAAATTAACAGTTGCCTGATAAACTTCTATTGAAAGTTTATGTGCTTTTTGCCAAACAGGCATTTCAACAAAACTCTTATACATTATGGATTATATATTGGCTTAAGCATGTTAAATTCTTAAACTTAACCTCAATCTTTTTCTCTCTTAACCTCAACCTTAACCTCAACCTTCTTTAAAGCTTCGTAATAAAATTATACAACAGTATCAATGTACTTATGGATGTAAAAGTTAACGTAATATACGGAACATTCATCTGGAAAACCTTATTGCCAATGGGCTCCACAACTATCACATCGTTGGGCTGTAGATAGAAGGCTCCTGAGGCAAGTACGGATTTATCGGCAAGGTTCAACCTGTAGGTTTTATTCCCTTCGTTGGTTGGGCGCACAACAAGCACTTTTCGCCTATCGCCGTTCTCGGTTATATCGCCCACGGCAGCTATTGCCTCAAAAATGTTAAGATTATCGTTAAAATTTCGAATTACTCCGGGACGGCGTACCTCGCCTACTATTGTAACCCTAAAGCTGGCCAGCTTAACAATTACGGATGCATCCTTATATAGCGCGTTGGTTTTTTGCTGAATTATGCTTCTTGCCTCATCTAGGGTAAGGCCTTTAACTTGGGCTTCGCCCAAAAAGGGTAGTTGCACAAACCCATCAGGATTAACGGTATAACCGTTAAGGTACAGGGATGACTCGTCTCGCCCTTGGCTCATAAATTGTATACCAGTTGGGTTATTAAACGCCATGCTAATTTCGGGACTGTGGGTCACCAGCTGTATATAAAGTATATCGCCACTGCCAAGTTTGTAGCTAGGAGGTGTTGCAAAAGGAACATCCAACGTCTCGTCAATATTTTGCATGTACAGCAGTTGACTGCGGCGGTTACACGAGGCAAATACCATTGATACTACAACTAGGGTAATTAGCAGTTTGTTTTTCACAGTAAATGGTTTTTTGTTGATTTTATTTGTTTTGTATTGTCATTGCACTCTTTTCTCCCTCGTTGCACTCTTCCCTTTCGGTCATTGCGAACCTAACCCCCTACGTCATTGCGATCCCGACGTCCTTTGTCGGGAGAAGCAATCTTTCATTCCGCAATAAAAGTGCCCCAAATCGTAAATAATTGAGCCTCAAAATGCAGAAACAAACAGATTGCTTCGTCACTTCGTTCCTCATAATGACGGAATTTTTCAGCGTCATTACAATCCCTTACTCCTCAACCTCCCCCGCCAAATCTTTCCAATCAGCATTTATCAAATTTATCAAAGTCTCTTTATTTAACCTTGATCCTGCTTTAATCTGTTTTTCCCTTGCAATAGCATCTTCAATTCTGTTAAAGTCTTCAAAATATACAAATTTGTTGCAGTTATACTTTCGGGTAAAGGCATTAACATATTTCCCCTCCTTATGTTCCTCAAGTCTCTTTTGTAGATTACTAGTTACGCCAGCGAACAGATAACCGCCTCCAACTGCGGATATTCGGATTTCA
>CALGIR010000236.1 GCA_937915475.1 uncultured Bacteroidales bacterium | reverse complement strand
CAGAATTTCTCTTGCCCTACACCCAACGCATAAACCGGAACAGGAGAAGCGGTGTGCGAATACGAAGACCAGCCAATACCGGCATTTTGGTTGAGAATTGCGATTGCTGTTGCGGCAGTGGGTTCATGGTTACCGTACTCGCGCTGTATCATTTTTTTATCATCGCTACTTTTTGCGCCTAGGGTTTGCTCGTAAGCTCTCCTCATCATTTGGCTCTGCTCATCGGTTAGGGAACTGCCTGATATTGATATTATACTATCGGAAAAGATGAAATTCTGAAACTGTTTATAGGATGCTTTTGGATTACTTTCGAAAAAGTTTCTAACTTTTTGGTCGAGCATTTCAAGAGAAACCCTTTGCTTTGCCAATAGCGAAATATCCGAATCGTAGCGCATATCACTATTCCCAATGCTCATGCCCCCTGTCTCATGGTCGGCTGTAATAACTATTAGTGTCTCCGTTGGGTATTTATTATAAAAATCGACTGCAACCTGAATAGCATTTGAGAAGTCGATTACCTCATGAATTACGGATGCTGCATCGTTATCGTGGCATGACCAATCAATTTTGCCACCTTCAATCATAAAAAAGAAACCCTCATCACCATTAAGGACATCGATACCCATTGCGGTAATATCTTTAAGCGTAACATCGTCTCCAGTATTATCAATCTGATATTTTAGAGTTGAACTACTTGTAGGATTGGGTACACTGTAAACAATTGTAGAGTACGAGTTTTTAATTGAATCACTAACAATTAAGTTATTGGTAAAATAAAACCCTTTTTCGCTCCCATGGATGAAAACATCGCCTAAAGGATTAGCAGACTTACTCCCTGTAGGGTCAATAAACCCACCACTAGCAAAAAACCTGTAATTACTATTTAGTAAATCATGGGCTATTTCATGATATAACTTTCGTGAGGGTTGATATGCATAGAATGCTGCAGGTGTAGCGTGATCAATGCTAACACTGGTTGCTACACCAACACTAAATCCTTGCTTATTTGCATAATAGGCAATGCTAAATAAAGAATCGGTATGATTATGATTAAGCCCAAGGGTATTTATTGAGGTTTTAACACCAGAGGCTAGAGCTGTGCCTGCTGCTGCTGAGCCCGTAATATACCTATTGTGGGCGTAAGTTGTGCTTAAACCAACAACAGGGAATTCTGTAATAGAAAGGCTACTATCCCTCTTCAACTCTTGATTAGAAGCAAGAAATGCTTGAGCGGCATTAATCTGTTGAATTCCCATGCCATCGCCAATAAAATAAAAAACAAATTTAGCTTTTGGTTGGTTAACCGCATTATTACAACTGTTAAAACTAAGGACTAGCAGAATTAAAAATAAGGCAACAATTTTAATTGAGTTTTTCATCGCTAAAACTTTAATTATCAGGGAACGATTTCTGTAAAATACAATCTATTTAAAAGCCCAAAAAGGCTGTGCTACAGAGCACAGCCTTCATAAAAATGATGATAAAAACTAATACAGTTTTTCTAATCTTCGAGCCGAATAGTTAATCTTTAGTGCGCTTGCCTTTCTTAGTTCCTGTTTAACGTCGGTGATTATACCCATACGAGTATTCTCATCGCCTTTAATTGAAACAGTAAGCATCGCTCTATCGGCCTCACTAAGAGCATCCCTTTCGGATGAGATAAAGTCGCGAATATCAACTAAAGTTTTAAATGTGTCATTTAATTGAATGCGCGAATCTGTACCAAATATCCCTTGATATTGCCTTGCAGGTGATCCAATGAATATATAGGATACAAGAGATTTTTTATCCAATTTAACTACTTCTGTAGCCTCTGGAAGTTTAACGGATACTAGCATCTCAGTTTCCCTCATGGTTGTACTTACCATAAAGAAGAATAAAAGCATAAATACGATATCTGGAAGAGATGCTGTATTTAATTGAGGTGTTGATCCTCCACCTTTTTTCTTGAATACTGCCATTATTTATGCCCTCCCACACTTTTAGGTTCTGCCTCAGAAATACGCTGAGGGTAAATTTTTTGAATAGCCTTTTGCTGGTCTTCCTGCAAGTTACTGTATTGCTTACCAAACTTTGTGGTTGCTAACTCATCGCGAAGTTCATTATAAGCTGCTACCAACTCGTTCTGAACAAGCATGTACATGCGGTAAGAGGTACCCCTGTCATTTTGAAGGGAAATAACACCTTGCGCAACCCTAACAGTGCCAAAAAACTCTATTTCAGTAGCCTTTTTTTCAGGAAGATTGGCTTCGTCGTTAGGGTTAACTATAAACTCTTTAGCTTTTGCCCTAAGCATGTTAACCTCCAAAGGCATACCCTCAACCAGCAATCTATCGCTCTTGTTTATTAGCACCGTAAAAATATTACGCTGCTTTACATCTTGCTCCTTATCTTGCTGTTTATCTTCGGGCATGGGGGGTAGCATACGTGCTAAACCTGTATCAACATTCATGGTTGTGGTAACCAAAAAGAATATTAGTAACAGGAAAGCAATGTCAGCCAATGATCCTCCATTTATTTCTGGTGTTGATCGAGCCATGTGAATTATCTTTTTAAAGACTTAAAGAGGGACGCGCCCTCTTCTAAATCTATTATTTGCTTATCTATTAACTAAGCCTTTTATACCTGTGAAAACCAAGGCTAAAAGAGCGACTCCGAACAGAATGTAAGTTGCAATAACTGCTGTGTCGGCAAATATAAGAACTGAAGGGTTTGCTAAGTCAGGATTATTAACTGCAGATGCAATAGGCGTAGCATCGGCCATTAAGTAACCAACTAGGAAAATCAAACCCAAACCTGCGAGCCCAATCAAGGCCTTTACAGCATTCTTAGGGTTAAATATGGACTGAATTAATGGGAAAAGAACAGATAGTAGCGCTGCTAATCCTATAAGGGCATATGCCCAAATAAGGTAGGAAGATGCTATATCCATATGCTCTATCTTTTCGGAACTTGAAATACGGAAAAAATACAGCAAAGCCACTATAACAGATGCTCCCATTATACCCCAAGAAAATATCTTAACAAGTTTATTTACTAGGTTATTGGACATGTTATATTATTTTTTAAGATTATACTTCATCAGAATATCGATAAGAGTAATAGAAGTATCTTCCATAGTGTTCACAAGCTTATCAACTTTTGAAACTATATAGTTATAGAATACCTGAAGGATAATAGCTACGATAAGACCGAATACCGTTGTAATAAGAGCCACTTTAATACATCCGGCAACTAATGATGGGGAAATATCTCCAGCAATTTGAATAGCATCAAACGCCTCAATCATGCCAATTACAGTACCCATAAAACCGAACATGGGAGCAATAGCAATAAAAAGAGCTATCCAAGTAAGACCACTCTCAAGCTGACCCATTTGCACTGACCCATAGGTTACTACTGATTTTTCCACAATCTCAATACCTTCATCAGCACGAAGTAAGCCTTGGTAGAAAATGCTTGCAACAGGACCGCGAGTATTACGGCATACCTCTTTTGCTGCCTCAACGCCGCCCTCCTTCATTGCTTCCTCAATCTTCTTAAGAAGTTTATCGGTATTAGTCGTTGCAAGGCTTAGGTAAATGATCCTTTCAATTGAAAGTGCCAAACCAAGGATCAAAGTCAAAAGAATAACACCCATAAACTCGGCGCCACCTTCAATAAATTTAGTCTTAAGCTGCTTGTGAATAGTCATTTCTACTTCAGCCTCTGTTGTTTCAACTGTAACGGGTGCGTCAACAACAGTGGTATCAGTTTCAACAACAGTTGTTTCTGGAGTTTCCAGGTTTTCTTCTTGCGCTAGAATGGTTGATGCTGCGCCGAACATAAGCATTCCAGTAACTGCAAAAAATGCAAATAGTTTTTTCATGGTTTGAGTTCGTTAAATTATTACATTCAGATTTAATTTATGCAAATTTACATTAGTTTTTAAAAAATGCAAGCGGAGAGGGTGGGATTCGAACCCACGATACCCTTTTGAGGTATACACGCTTTCCAAGCGTGCGCCTTCGACCAACTCGGCCACCTCTCCAAACATGGCCTCACAACGGCCGACAAAATAGGGGCACAAAATACGAAATAAAAATAAAAAACACTCTCATTTAGCAAGTTATTTCACCGCTTATTGATTTTGATACCCTTTGTTTTAATTCTTCTCCCTGAAAACCACTGCCAATTAAAAACATTAATTTGACTATTGCTGCCTCAAAAGTTATATCGCAACCCGAAGCAACACCTATCGCTTTGAGTTTTACCCCATTTTCATACTTATCCATATCAACTCCACCAGCCTTACATTGGCTCACATTTAGCACCAGTATCCCTTTATCAATGGCATCTTTAATACGCTTTAAAAACCAAGGGCTTGTTGATGCGTTCCCCGAACCAAACGTCTCGAGAATTACAGCTTTAATGTTGGGGGTTACCAACACTGCATCAACAGCTTGTGGTGTGATACCTGGGAACAATTTCAGCACTGCGATATCGGTACTAAGCTTTGTATGCACGCGCAAAGGCAGCATTTCGGTTGGGTAATGTATGTTAGCAAAATTATACTTAATACTTATACCAGCTTGTGCCAAAGGCAAGTAGTTATCGGACCGGAAAGCATTAAAATGCTCAGTATTATGCTTGGTTGTTCTATTTCCCCTAAAGAGTTGATTCTCGAAAAAAACTGAAACCTCAGGAACTAGGGGTTGATTATTTCTTGTTGCGGCTGCAATTTCTGTTGCGCTGATTAAATTCTCTTTACCATCGGTGCGTATCTTGCCTATGGGAAGTTGAGATCCAGTTAGCACAACTGGCTTGGACAGGTTTTCGAGCATAAAACTAAGGGCTGATGCTGTAAACGACATGGTATCGGTACCATGCAGGATTACGAAACCATTATACTGCTCGTATTTCTGTTCTATAATTTCAACCAAGGCTACCCAAAAATCTGGGGTTATGTCGGATGAATCGACTAGAGGGTTAAATGATAACGTATCAAGATTAAATCCAAATTTCCGTAACTCGGGGACTTCATTGAGGATTTGCTCAAAGTTAAAGGGAGCCAGCGCGCCTGTTTCTGGGTTTTCTTTCATCCCAATGGTACCGCCAGTATATATTATCAATATCGATTTCTGCTCGCTCATTTTACTGTATTATATTCCAAAAAGCTTCTTCGCATTTTGGGTAGTTATCCTGGATACTTGCTCAACTGATACTTGAAGTAGATCTGCAATTTTTTGAGCAATTACGGGTAAATTAGCCGACTCGTTTCTCTTACCCCTATGTGGGGCTGGGGACAAGTAAGGCGAATCGGTTTCAAGAACGATTCTGTCCAAATCCATGTTTTGCACCACTTTGTCTACGCCACCGTTCTTAAACGTCACCACTCCTCCAATTCCAACATAAAAGGTTTTGTAGCTCATTATATGGTTATACTCATTGATGCCCCCAGTAAAGCTGTGGAAAACACCCCTTAGGTTTTGGCCTATCTCCTGATCGACAACATTAAATATTTCATTGAACGAATTACGGGAATGGATTATTACAGGTAAATCATGCTCTTTAGCCAACTTGAGTTGATGTCTAAAAACATTAACCTGCTCGTTGATGAAAGTTCTATCCCAGTATAAATCGATACCAATCTCACCAATAGCATAGTACTTGTTCTTCTCAAACTCCTCCTCAATACACCTTAACTCCTCCCTATAATTAGCCTTAACCGATGTGGGGTGTAAGCCAATGCATGGGAAACAATACCCTTCATTATCTATAGTCGTATCTAATAATGATTGAATGGAGTCACAATTAATGTTGGGTAGGACAATTCCTAAAACACCGGCATCCTTTGCCCTAGCAATAGCCTGAGAGCGATCGTGATTAAATTCATCAGTAAAAAGATGTGAATGCGTATCGATTAGCTGCACTTAACTGCAAGTTTTATTTGAACCCCTATTTTTAGTAATAAACCGTGCAAACATAGTAAATGTTTCAGAAAAACTAAAGAGATCGGGTGAGCGAAAAAACCTTACCAGGTCTTGATTTTACTAAACCGGCAAACTCCAAATTCAGCAGTATTGCCGACACCTTTGCCACGGGGAATTTTGTTTTAAAGCATATAACATCTATCACCTCTTGTCCTCGCTCCTTTATTACATTAAATACAGTTTGCTCGTCCGCTGAAAGTTCAGGGAATAATGATAACTGGGAGTGATTGTCGCCACCCTTACCTTCCCCCCAATCAAGTTGAAATTCAATGTCGTCGGCAGAGTCGATAAGTGCAGCCTTATTGGTTTTGATAAGTAGATTGCATCCCCTTGAATACTTGCTGCCAACCTGACCTGGTATAGCAAATACTTCCCTGTTATAGGATACAGC
>CALGIR010000235.1 GCA_937915475.1 uncultured Bacteroidales bacterium | reverse complement strand
AGAAGGAATGGCTATGGATAAAATAATCAGACGGCAGGGAATTGCTGGCTACCTTAATGCAAAACTTGCCCACTTCGACCCCATTGAAATATTCATGCCACGCAGGGGGCGGATGCCAACATTCACTACAGCATCAGTGCTCACATCTAAAGCTATAATGCCCTCGGGAGTTTTTGCCATCGAACCAGATTTCGACTCGCAATACATTATTACACCAATTGAGTTTACTCGAAAACTGTTGGACTACCAAACTGAGGCTACATCCATTGAGCTGATGCTAGTACCAAATGCAAATACTTCGAAAGCACAAAAGGAAATTGAGGAACTACTTGGACCAAACTTCAGGGTTCTTAACCGTTTTCAGCAGAACGAGTCGCTATACCGCACAATGAAATCGGAAAAGTTAGCCATTGGATTAATCCTAGTGCTCATCCTTTTCATCGCATCATTTAATATAGTAGGAACCCTGTCCATGCTCATTATTGATAAGCGAAAAGATGTTGAAACCCTCAGAAGTCTTGGGGCCAATAGCAAGCAAATACAGAAGATATTTTTAGCCGAAGGGCTTTTGATTTCCTTTGCTGGTACAATCATCGGAGCCATTTTAGGTGTCTTTATTTGTTGGCTTCAAATTACCTTTAAGTTGGTAAAACTCGAAGGTGTTGGCGGTTTTATAGTTGATGCTTACCCTGTGGATATTCAAACCTTTGATATTGCCATTATACTTGCTGTGGTTATAGCAATTGGCTTTTTTGCTGCACGATTCCCGGTTAGGATTATAACCCAACGTATTTTTAAACAGGAGCATAAGAGAAACCTTTAACCTTGCCAATCAAGTTTCAATAATGCTTAGTATCGAAAACTTATCAGTAGCATTTAACCAAGAAACGGTTCTAAAAAACCTAAGTTTTACCATCTCAAAGGGTGAGTTGGTAGGGATTGTGGGCGAATCTGGGTCGGGAAAATCTATCACTGCCCTCAGTATTATGGGTCTTTTACCCCAAAGTGCCAAAATCACATCTGGTAAGATAATACTTAAGCACAATAATCAGCAGCAAATAGATTTAGCTAAAGCCAACAGCGATCAGCACCGCAAAGTTAGAGGGAAGATTATCTCCATGATTTTTCAAGAGCCAATGACCTCACTAAACCCATCGATGAGGTGTGGAGAGCAAGTTGTTGAAGCACTGGTACTACACAATAGTATTAAAACCAGTGAGGCTAAGCAAAAGTGCATCACTCTTTTTGAGGAGATGATGCTGCCTGACCCCTTGAAGGTTTTTACCAGCTATCCACATCAGCTAAGTGGAGGTCAAAAACAACGGGTAATGATTGCTATGACACTGGCTGGCAACCCATTACTGCTCATTGCCGATGAGCCAACAACTGCACTTGACGTTACCGTTCAACAAGAAATTATCGGGCTGCTAAAGCGAATAGTGAGCCAGCGCAGCATGAGCCTAATCTTTATTAGCCACGATTTGGGTGTTGTTAAAGAAATATCGGAAAGGCTTATTGTACTTAAGGATGGAGAAATGGTGGAAATAGGGCAAACCTCAACTCTGCTCTCAAAGCCAAAACATAATTACACTAAGGGGCTAATAAAATGTAGACCACCTATGCACTCTCGCCCTTTCCGATTACATACCATACAAGATTTTGTAGACAAAAACGATTTGCTTCCTTCAAAAGATGAAGCTGCAGAAAACACTTCGAATATCCAGAATTTAATTCCTCCCGCTGACCCGCTTTTGCATATTAGCAACCTAAGCGTTAGCTATACTACTAAAAGAAATTTTTGGGGTAACCCAAAGAAGGAGTTTGTTGCTGTAAATAACCTGAGCGTTGACCTTTATCCCAACGAAACACTGGGACTAGTTGGCGAATCGGGCTGCGGAAAAACAACCTTAGGTAGAGCAATACTCGGGTTAACCCCTATAGCCAATGGCGAGATACTATACAAAGGTAATTCGCTGATAAACATGACACGCAGTGAGCTTAAACAATTCCGACAGGAGGTACAATTCGTTTTTCAAGACCCCTTCTCTTCGCTAAACCCCAGACATACCATTGGTCAGATGCTAATGGAACCCATTAAGTTTTACAATTTGGCCTCTGGCCAAAAGGCGTTGCGCCAAAAGGCCATGGAGATGCTTGAAATGGTATCGATGCCTGCCGAGAGCTTTTATCGCTACCCTCACGAATTTTCGGGTGGCCAACGACAACGGATTGCCATAGCACGTGCCCTAACCGTTAACCCAAAGGTTTTGGTATGTGATGAGATGGTTTCGGCCCTCGATGTTTCAATTCAGGCACATATTCTAAACCTGCTAAATAGGCTAAAGCGTGATCTGAGCCTCACCTACCTTTTTATCTCCCACGATCTTACGGTGGTAAAATATATGAGCAACAGAATACTGGTGATGTATAAGGGAGAAATTGTTGAGGTAGGATTTGCAGACGAGCTGTATGCAAACCCTAAAACGGCCTATACAAAAAAGCTTATTGAAGCAATTCCTGGAAAAGATCTCTAAAAGAATTCATCCTCTGAAGCCCCAAATTGGTTTTTATTTGAAATAATCTGCTCGTCACAATCGATATCCACTGTTAATCCCCCTAAAGGTTTATCCCATTCGTCGGTTGGGCTTACACCTAAATGCCCATCGTTGAAAACCTTTTCGAGAAAAAGCGCATAAATAGGCAATGCCATATTTGCACCCTGCCCCATGGTAATAGTTTGGAAACGAACCGATCTATCCTCTGCACCTACCCATACACCACCAACCAAGTTAGGAACAATACCCATAAACCACCCGTCGGAATTATTCTGAGTTGTACCCGTTTTACCGCCAATTGGGCCGTGTAAATCATACCTATATCTAAGCCTAATGCCAGTACCCCTATTCACTACCTCCTCCAAAAGGTTTAGCATTAA
>CALGIR010000234.1 GCA_937915475.1 uncultured Bacteroidales bacterium | reverse complement strand
GCAATGATACTAACCACATCCCCTCGTCGGCATGCAGGGTTGTGTGAGCAAATTGCAGTAATGCTATAAGGGTAAGAAATTTTATCTTATTCATGATGAAAGAGAGATTTTAGTGCTGAAATGGTTATTTAATGCAAATTAACAATATATTTTTAAGGCTTACCTAAATCTTTTCTAAAATTGTAAACCGCAAAAAAGATAACACTAAAGAAAGGAATAGCTAAACTTGCGTTTGTATATTTGCAAGCGTTTAAATAATTGGCTAATTTACTAAACTAAACAGCAAACAATGGAGTGGTTTTTTAAAATAATATCCATAATTATTGCATACGGACTTGGTAGTATTCCCACATCAGTATGGATTGGAAAGTTCTTCTATAAAATTGATATACGCCAACATGGTAGCGGAAACGCAGGTGCCACCAATACCTTTAGGGTTATGGGAGCTAAGGCGGGTTTTACTGTTTTTGCCATTGATATGCTAAAAGGTTTTGCTGCCGTGAGGCTGCTTTACCTTACAGATTTTTATATACCTGAAACTGGAAATTTCGTGAATTTTCAGCTTGCCTTAGGACTTGCGGCAATGATTGGCCATATCTTTCCAGTTTTTGCGCAATTCAAGGGCGGAAAGGGTGTTGCAACCCTAACGGGCGTTGTGCTGGCACTGCATCCAATTGCTACACTCATAACCTTTGGTATCTTTATTATAACGCTGCTTATCACCAAATTTGTTTCGCTTAGCTCAATGATTGCAGCATTCACCTTCCCATTCCTTTTAATCTTTGCTTTTAAATCAACCACTCCATCCCTTGTAATCTTCTCGATGATTATTGCAATTCTGCTGCTTTTTACCCACCAAAAAAATATTGAGCGTCTTTTAAGTGGCGAAGAGAAAAAGTTTAAGATTAAGGGCAAAAAGAAAGAAGAATAGCTTTAACCACTTGGCTAAACCTCTTTGTAAATGATGAAAGAAATGAAGTATAGCAGTGAGGCAACCATTAAGTTATTGCACGATTGCCATTCCTTATTAACTAAAGATTTCATCGGGATATTCAATATCCATTAAAAAAAGACCAGCAGCTGGTGCTGAGGTTCCAGCCAATCCCCTGTCCTTTCGGTCAATTATATCGATAAAATCGTTTAGCGAAATCTTGCCTCTTCCCACGTCAACCAATGTGCCCACAATTGCCCTAACCATATTACGCAAAAATCTATCGGCCTGAATGGTAAAAATCAGGTTACCTCTCTCTACCTTCCATTCAGCAAGGGTTACCTTGCAGTTATTGGTTTTAACATTGGAGCCAACCTTGCTAAAGCTGGTAAAATCGGTGTAATTTAAAAGTACGCTTGAGGCTTTTTGCATTAGGTCCATATCTAAATCAACCTTAAATATCCAGCTAGTATCCTTAGTAAACGGATTTTTCTTTTGCGAAATATAATACCTGTAGGTGCGCGATAGAGCAGAAAAACGGGCATGAGCCTCGGGCTTAACCGCGAAAATATTTGCAGCGGCTATATCGTGGGGAAGAACCTCGTTAAGCTTATAAACTAGGCCTCTACTGCTGGATAAACTAATCTCCTGCTTTGAGTCGAAGTGGGCTATAAAATAGGATGCATGCACCCCAGTATCAGTTCGGCCTGCACCAAGGGTGAATATCTCCTCTCGAAGAATTAACGACAAAGCCCTATTCAACTCTGCCTGTATGGTATTTGCATTTGATTGAATTTGCCAACCACAGTAGTTCTTCCCCAGGTACGAAAGCTCTATAAAATATCTAAACACGGCCAATTTTTGCATCAAATATAGCAATCAAAAAGATACGATAGAATACATTGACTAGAATTTTGGGTCTGCTTTAGCATGGCAAACACAACAGCACAGCAATTGATAATGCAGTAAATACAACGATGAACTTGTAATCCTAAATCAAAAAAGATATTTTAACTTAAATTGCTAACCACCGTAGAGCAGATGCTTCAGTTGTAAAAATTTTAACATTAAACCCAATTTCTTTATTGACTTTATCCTCAAAAAGCATTGAAACTGCAACGTTGCGTGGATCATCTAAAACTAATGCCTGCTTCTTACCTTTTACAATACTTTCAATTGTCCGCATAAAATCAATTAGCTCCTGTAAAAAACTAACAGGTATTTGAAGTTGACCGTTCCTGTAATCTGAGAATAGATTATAATTTAACTGAGTAAATTCCTTCATTGCTAACAAGTGTTTCCAGACCTCTCCAATATCTGCTTCTTTTATTAACCCAGAGTGAGTATATCTAATTATCCTCAATTCATGTTCAATAGTTATTGTATAGTTCATTGCCAATTATTTTATATTGTATAGCGGTTGTGAAGGGCTAAAGTGTAGAAGATTGCAATAGGTTTCTTGTTCTACGCAATAAAACTACTAAAACACAAAAAATCCCCATATCCTGAAAGTCTGCATTTTATAGCCCAAGTTATGGGCTGGTATTAATTACAGTATTACTGGAAAAATCCCCAATGAGATGTGTCCTTCCATTGTCATTAAAATATCACGACTACTTGTTGAACGTCCCTCATATATATGCTTGCCATCAACAGTATATAAAACATCCCTACTGCTTGTTGAACGTCCTCTGTATAAGTGTTTGCCGTCAAAAGTGTGTAAAATATCTCTACTGCTTGTTGAACGTCCTTCATAATATTCTTTACCATCAAACGTAAATAGAATATCCCTACTGCTTGTTGAACGTCCTTTATAAATGTGTTTGCCATCAAAAGTGTAAAGAATATCTCTACTGCTCGTTGAACGTCCTTTGTATAAGTGCTTACCATCAAAAGTGTAAAGAATGTCTCTACTGCTTGTTGAACGTCCTTTGTAAATTGTTGATGCCATTTTTAGTTTATTTTCTGTTGTCCCCTAGTTTGGTTTTTCGGTGTCTCTGCTTTTATAGTGGTTACTGACCTCTACATTGATTTTTTTGTTTGTCATTATTTATGTTTCTCAGGAATAGTTCCTCATTGCTATTTTCAGAAAACTACAGTTTTGCGTGGAGTATTGACTGTGCGACTTGCCAGTTTTTATTGCTGGTCTATCATCATTCGATTTTAAAGTGAATTTTATATCCTTAATTTTTGATTCTAAGTCAGTTATTTTTTTCGTATTCTAGTTAATGAATTTAGTGGCAATTAAGAAGCATATCCCCTAACTATCCCAAGTACTTCCCAAGCGTGTCGAGCAATTCCTCGCTGTTAATTGGCTTCACAATATACTCATCGCATCCTGCGGCCTCTGCCTTTTCTCTATCCTCGGTAAATGCGTATGCCGTTTGTGCTATTATCGGAATATTGGGGTTAATATGCCGTATCTCGAGGGTGGCAGCATATCCGTCCTTCACAGGCATTTTGATATCCATAAGTACAGCATCAAACTTTTTTATTGAGTTTACTAGCTCAACAGCTTGCGCACCATCCTTGGCCCAAAGAATCTTCACCCCAGTTGGCTCAAGCAATTCACTTATGTATAAATAGTTAGACTCCTCATCCTCTGCCACAAGCAAAACCTTATTCTTCCAATCGTGATATGCATATTCCGTTTCGATGGTTGGCTGAGAAGGAGTATCCTCGCTGGCTAAGGTTTTGCTGTAGGGTAGGGTAAACCTAAATGTAGTACCCACTCCGGGCTCCGACTCTACCCAAATAGTGCCTCCCATTAGCTCAACAACACCCTTACTAATGGCAAGTCCCAAACCGATACCCGTTTGAATACGCTCACTATCAGCATTCAACTGCCTGTACCTATCAAAAACAATCTGCTGGTTGCTTGGGTCAATTCCAATTCCAGTATCGGATACAAAGAACTCCAGTTTATCCTCTTCAACTGTATAACCAAACCTAATCTCTCCCTTCTCGGTAAATCTCAACGCATTATTCATTAGGCTCGATAGCACCTGCTCTATCCTACCCTCATCGCTGTTCAGCATTAGGGAGTTGCTAAACTCTGGCAAATCGAGCACAATTTCAATGGCTTCTCGTTGTTTAAAAATCTTGTCCTCCTGATAAAACTCATGTACACTATTTAACATTGAGTTGATATAGAACGGTTAATTCACCAGCATTAGCTGCTTAGTCTCAACCTTAGTTACATCAACTATATCGTTAATAAGTTTAAGCAAAGTGCTCCCCTTGGTGTTAATTATATCAACATACTGTTGTCGCTTTTCCTTTGATATATTAGGGTGTTTTAATAATCTGGAAAAACCAAGGATTGCATTCATGGGTGCTCTAATCTCGTGGCTTAGGTTTGCCAAAAATGTTGAGTTTAGTTCCTCTGTTTGCTGTGCCTCAATCAATTTTTCCATTAGCCGCATTTCTCTAACCCGTTGCCTAATGGCGGGAGTACATTGCGTAATAAATCCTTCAACAAGTAATATTTCAGAGGTAGAAACGTCCCCAGGGGCAAGCATAAGTATTCCGCCATTTAAGCTGTCCCTATCGAAAAACCCCATTGTAAAAAGTCCTTCAATACCCAACTGACGCTCAATTGCCCTTGAGGCAACAGACGATACAACGCCATCGGACAGCTCATAAAGCGTGGTTGGTAGGTTAAGCAATCCCTTAGAGCCTATTTTTTTATATTGCTCAGGGAAAATTTGGAATCGCCTCCCAATGGGGTTCCATCCAAGATTAGCGATAAGCTTTTTGAACTCTCCTTGCGATAATCCATATACCCCTTCAATCATGTAGAAATCCTTCTCCTGAACTGCAGAGCACACAACATAAACGCTGCTCTTGGCAAAGTCTTCAAGGTTCTTTCCTAAAAATTGGTATATATTATCGGTCACCGATTGGTTTAAAAGATTATAAGAGAATTGTGCAAGCAGTTCTTGCCTTTTCCTATTCTCAGTATTCAACCTTTCTTGCTGCTTTCTCTTGGTTACATCAACCCCAATAATTACCATGTTCATGCTTTTGCCAATAAATGGTTGACGAATAGCTGTCCATGATATTATTTTTTGAATACCTTTCTTGGTAATCAGTTCGCCCTCCCACCAAAGCGATTTCTCATGACTCTCCTTTGAAAATGAAATAAGTTTTTCCCTTTGCTGCTTATCTGGGAGTAATTGCTTTAAAAATTGCCTTGCCCCAATAACTTCAACCTTGCTAAAACCAGTAACCTCTTCGCATCCCTTATTCCAAAAACTTATAGCACCAACCGCATCAGTACCGCATACAAGTAGGGGTATTCTGTTTAATATTCCTTTAAAGTTGTCAATACTCTGCTGAAGATGCCTTTCAAACTCAATTTGAGGGGTGATATCGAGGAGGGTCCCCTGCCAAAACAAGTGCTTTCGGGTTACAGTATCAAATATACGCTCGGCTGTTATAAAAACGTATTTTAGCCTACTTGCGCCGCTAATTTTAAGCTTTACAGAAAGTGCTATAAATTTTTTAGATTTACCGCTCGCAAGCTTACCCAAGAAATCGGCAAATTGCTTCTGATTATCAGCAACAACTTGTTTACCAAGTATTTCTATGGATGGGGTAAGTGGTTTTTCAATGGATAGTATTTCATAAACCTGATCAGACCAATAATTCTGGCTTTTATCAGAATACTCTTCCCAGATGCCAAGTTTATAGTTTGTCATAAATTGTTATCTCTATTAAAAACATAAGCTATACCATCAAATAGTATATCATTGTACACTGAAATAAAACAACTTAAAACTAAAAGAGTTATAAATATAAAGAAAAAAAAGTGAACCAAAGAATTAACACGAAT
Organism: uncultured Bacteroidales bacterium; assembly: GCA_937915475.1. Classification (GTDB taxonomy): domain Bacteria; phylum Bacteroidota; class Bacteroidia; order Bacteroidales; family Tenuifilaceae; genus Perlabentimonas. The sequence goes on along the minus strand of CALGIR010000234.1, from coordinate 3,535 downwards.
AATAACAACAATACCAGCCACACACACTGAAAATGTTAAAAACTTAACACAAAATGTTAAGTACTTTTCCCGTTGTATTGAGATTTAGAACAAGACAATGGGTTTCTTTGTAGTGCATAGTTAAACCATACACTTTGAAAGGGAATGCTAAAACGACCAGGATTCAATAACGATAGGCTAAAGCGGGTACATAGAAAAGCACTACTGTTTAATTCCCTTGAACTTGAGGCAATAGATATATATTGTAGCAGATATAAAATAAAGAATCGCTCTAAGTTTCTACGTGAAGCAATTATTGCTAAGGTTCTTAAACAGTTTGAACAAGACCACCCAAAACTTTTCTAATCATTCTGCTTAAAACATCCCACCTTTTCTAGCTGCTCAAAATATTTAGAAGCAATGGTGCTGTGATTTTTGTTCCAAAATCCACCTTTTAATAAAAATTCCTTTTTCTTACATCCGGTCAGCTTTGTTAAAAGGGGTTAGGAACATATCAAAAACACATCATTCTATTTAGTTAGTGCTATTACCAAATAGATAATTTTTAGGAATAAATCCGTTTTATTGGTAGTTTTGCACTCAAATTATCAATGTAGTTTAGCATTGGCTGCAATAAGACCACGTACACAAAAAAGCAACTATATTGCACACCATACTTGCTGTGGGCAACTATCATTGTACTAGCCCCTAACAATACTATAAAAAGGATTTATGGGTGATTCTATTTGCATTAACTAGCAAAGAATAATTTTTGAAATTGAGAAGATTGCTGCTTGAATTTTTAATAACAATTTTATGACCACACAGAAAAAACGTATAGATAAGGTTGCTCTTGTTGCATTATCATCTATTCTCCTAATTACGCTTATCTTCCTATTCCTAAAATCGGGTACAGCAGGCTGTACCGACAGAGTTAATAACTTTTTTTCGGATGATTCAACGCGCATTCAAAATCCGGTGTACCAAGTCCCAATTCCTGATAAAGTTAACTTTGCCGGTGAGGAGGTTCCTTTACACCTATTCGATGTGAGGGAAAGCCTTGACAGAGAGTTGCAGGTAAATACCTATTGGCATTCACAAACTGTACTCTTGCTTAAAAGAGCTAACCGGTACTTCCCTATCATTGAACCTATTTTGAGAGAGAGAGGTGTCCCTGATGATTTCAAGTACCTCGCTGTTGCCGAAAGCGCCCTAACTCAAGCAGTTTCACCATCAAAGGCAGTTGGGTTTTGGCAAATACTTGAGGGTACAGCCAGAGAACTTAATTTGGAAATTAACAATGAGGTTGACGAAAGGTATCATATTGAAAAGTCCACACACGCTGCCTGTGTCTATCTGTTGAAGAGTTATAAAAAATACGGGAACTGGACAATGGCTGCTGCTTCATACAACTTTGGCAGGAATGGTATTCAACGACAAATGGTAAGACAGGATAATGATGATTACTACGATATGGTGCTGGGCGAGGAAACCGAGAGATATATTTATCGAATATTAGCATTAAAAGCAATTTTTGAGAATCCGCAGGATTACGGTTTCCAACTTAGACCCAATGAGCTCTACCCACCACTAAGCTATTTCGAGGTTCAAGTCGATTCAGCTATAGTTAGCATCGCTCAATTTTCTAAATTCCATAATACAAACTATAAAATACTAAAATTACTTAACCCTTGGCTTAGGGAGAGTTACCTGTTAAACAAGGGAAATAAGACCTATTCGATAAAAATCCCTAAATTGGATTTTAGGAAAACTGCGTACGAGTAATAGTTACATATAAACTGAACCTTTCCACATCAGAAGCGTTAATTTTCAGTAGTTTAAACATATAAACAATGAGTCAACATAAAGGTGAGCCCCTTGAGATTGAGGTACAAGGAGCAAGGGTACACAACCTTAAAAATATCGATGTTTCAATCCCCCGGAATAAGCTAACCGTAATTACAGGGCTAAGCGGCAGCGGAAAATCCTCGCTTGCCTTTGATACTATATACGCTGAGGGTCAGCGCAGGTATATCGAAACGCTCTCGGCTTACGCTCGCCAGTTCCTTGGAACCATGGAACGCCCCGATGTGGATAAGATAACTGGGCTAAGCCCTGTTATCTCAATTGAACAAAAAACAACCAACCGCAACCCAAGGTCAACGGTTGGTACAGTAACAGAAATTTACGATTTCTTACGGCTTCTCTACGCACGGGCATCCATTGCATACTCGTCTGCCACAGGCGAAGAGATGGTTCGCTATACCGATGAACAGATAGTAAAGCTGATAAACTCGAAATTTAATGACAAGCGCATTGCCATTATGGCCCCGATTGTAAAGGGGCGCAAAGGTCATTACCGAGAACTTTTTGAGCAACTCCGAAAGAAAGGCTATCTATACGTTCGTGTCAATGAGGAAATTGTAGAGATAAAACCAGCCATGAAACTCGATAGGTATAAAACGCATACCATTGAACTGCTTGTTGATAAACTTAAGGTTGACTCTACCGACAATAAACGACTTAACGCTTCTGTGGAAACGGCAATGAAACATGGTAAGGGAACTATTCTGGTGCTGGATATGGATAGCAATACCTCCCGATTCTTTAGCAGAAATTTAATGTGCCCCACCACCGGAATTGCATACGATGAGCCTGCCCCTCACACCTTTTCTTTCAACTCACCCAAGGGAGCTTGCCCTCGATGTAATGGTTTAGGCACCATTGCTGAAACCGATCTTAAAAAGATAATACCAGATACAAAGCTAAGCATTAAAAAAGGTGGAATTCAACCCTTAGGCACCTACAAAAACACCCTTATTTTCTGGCAACTCGATGCCATTGCCTCAAAATATGGCTTTGCCCTCACCGACCCCATTGAGCAAATACCAGAAGAAGCATTAAATGTTATTCTCTATGGATCGGAAGAACAATTTACGCTCAAAAATTCAGCAATTGGCGTAAGAACAAATTACTTCCTAAGTTTTGAGGGGGTAACAAATTATATTCACAACTTTCGTAGTAACGATGAGTTTATAGGTCGAGGCCCAAAATGGGCGCAGCAATTTATTCAGAATGTTACTTGCCCAGTTTGTAACGGAGCCCGCTTAAAACCCGAAACTAAGTGGTTTAAAATTGGTGATAAAAACATTTCAGAGGTTGCCTCTTTGGATATTGAATACCTAGCCAGCTGGCTAGAAAATTTAGGAGAGAAATTGAACCCTAAGCAGAAAGCCATTGCAACAGAAATTCTTAAAGAGATTAGAGAACGTGTTGGTTTTCTGCTTGATGTAGGCCTTGGTTACCTATCGCTAAACCGAAACGCCGCATCACTGTCAGGTGGTGAAAGTCAGCGCATTAGACTGGCAACACAAATTGGTTCAAAACTGGTTAATGTCCTGTACATCCTCGATGAACCAAGCATTGGGCTTCATCAGCGCGATAATATAAGGTTAATCGAATCGCTTCAGCATCTACGTGATTCGGGAAACTCGGTTATTGTGGTTGAACACGATGAGGAGATGATACTCTCTGCTGATCACGTGATCGATATGGG
>CALGIR010000233.1 GCA_937915475.1 uncultured Bacteroidales bacterium | reverse complement strand
CGATCTGTCTTCCATTATCTGGCGAGCTTTATCGGGCAAACCATCCTTATTAACCAAAGGGAAAACGCCCAATTTAATCGGCGCAAGGGCAGGGGGAATTCGGAGCACAACACGCTCATCAACACTACCATTGTCCCTAGTAATTTTCTCCTCGGTGTATGCCGCCGACAAAACCATCAAAAAAGTACGGTCTAATCCTATTGAGGTTTCAACCACATAGGGAACATAGTTTTTGTTTATCTCGGAATCAAAGTACTGCAATTTCTTACCCGAAAGTTTTTGGTGACTAGCCAAATCGAAATCGGTACGAGAATGGATACCCTCAACCTCTTTAAAACCGAATGGAAATTTATACTCAATATCGAAGGCGGCATTAGCGTAATGAGCTAGCTTAGCGTGCTCGTGAAAACGATAATTATCGTCTCCAAACCCAAGGGCCGTGTGCCAACGCATGCGTTTCTCTTTCCAAAACTCAAACCACTCCAACTCCTCGCCAGGACGAACAAAGAACTGCATCTCCATCTGCTCAAACTCACGCATACGGAAAACGAACTGGCGTGCCACAATTTCGTTACGGAAAGCTTTACCAATTTGGGCAATACCGAAAGGGAGTTTCATGCGGCCCGATTTTTGCACGTTCAAGTAGTTAACAAAAATGCCCTGTGCGGTTTCAGGTCGAAGGTATATCACATTTGCATCGTCGCTAACGGAACCCATCTTGGTATCAAACATCAAGTTAAAATGCCGAACTTCAGTCCAGTTACGCGTTCCCGATACGGGGCAAGCAATCTCGCAATCCTCAATAATTTTTTTAACCTCGGCTAAATCATTTTTTTCCAATGATGTAACCATGCGGTTGTTCACAGTATCTATCTTCTCCTGTGTTTCGAGAACTCTAGGATTAGTTTTTATAAACATTGCCTCATCGAAGCTGTCGCCAAAGCGTTTTTTTGCCTTGGTTACCTCTTTTGATATTCTGTCGCTCTGCTTTTCTATCCACTCCTCAATTAGCACATCGGCACGGTATCGCTTTTTGCTATCCTTATTATCAATAAGGGGATCGCTAAAAGCCCCAACATGACCCGAGGCGGTCCAAACCTTAGGGTGCATAAATATAGCCGAGTCGATGCCCACAATGTTCTCGTTTAGGCGAGTCATTGCTTCCCACCAATACTGACGAATATTATTCTTTAATTCAACACCATTCTGTCCGTAATCGTAAACTGCGCTAAGGCCATCGTAAATCTCGCTACTCTGGAAAACAAATCCATACTCCTTGCTGTGCGCAATCAGTTTTTTAAAAAGTTCTTCTTGAGTCATTTGAAAATCGCATTATATTAATATCCAATTAAGTAAAAACATCTACAAAAATAGTGGAATTTAATGAATTAAAACCCCTTTTGGGGTTGGAACAAGCAATAGGGTGAAATTAAATGAATTTTGACTTAGAATGAATTTAAGGGAAATTATCCTAAGTTTCAAAAAAGGTAAACCTATGGTTTTCAGTATCGAAAGGCGATTTACCTAAGCGATGCATTTACATGGCACACTAGCCTTGTGAGAAAGTTCACGTAGCTGCCATACTCGTTATCGTACCAGCCAAAAACCTTTAGGTGGGTAACAGGGATATTTATCGCACTATCTGCCTGCACCCCATATTTGGCTAGAGCTTCAACGGGCAATTTAATGAAACCCGTACGGGTATGCGTTTCGTGACCCTCAATAACTGCGGCAGCTCTGTAGCCAATTAAATCCGAAGACACATTTTGCCTTTCAGAAAAAATCACCATGTCGCGCTGTGCGCCTGCTGCTGCATCTCTGTAGATATTGTTAATAAGACTTCGGTTAATGGTTGGGTTACCCTTCGGATCAATCTCGCTATAAAATGTTAAATTGAGTGTAATAAGCGATACGGTGCTAGTGGGAATTCGAACCGAATCGGCCATGAAACCAATTTCCTGAATTTCAGGGATAATCGAATCGAGTGCTTTGGCCGCACCAGTGGTTGAAAGTATAATATTATTAAGTACGGACCGGGTTTTACGTAAATCGGATGTTCCCATACTTGGTATTGTATCGAGCACCGATTGTGTGTTAGTTGAAGCATGCACTGTTGACATTGAAGCCGTAAGGATGTTTGAGGTTTCCTTATTCTCTATTAAAGGCTTAATCATATGTGCTAAACCAGTTGTAGTGCAACTTGCTGCTGAAATAACATGATGCTTAAGTGGGTCAAAATTCATATGGTTAATGCCATATACCATCATTAAACTATCGTCGGGCATTTTTTTCGCTGAGTCCTTAATCTTGAAGGGCGCTGATGCAATCACCTTTTTTGCACCTCCCATTAAGTGACCTCTAAGGCTTCCTCTTGCTGAGTCGATATCTGCTGTTGGGTCGAGGAATTGGCCTGTACAATCAACCACAATCTGTACCCCTTCCTTAGCCCAAGGGATATTCTTAGGGTTGCGCTCCTTGGTAAGTACCTTAACGTACATCCCATCGATATCGAAAACAAAGTTTTCGGCATCTACAATTTTAAATTGCACTTTTTTACCAGAGTGACCATACAGAAAATGCTCAAGTCGGCCGTAGGATGTATCCGTCTCAAGGGCACAAATTACATCTTCGGGCTTTTTACCAACTTCGCGACCTAGGTTTACCACAACGCCATCGAAATCTCGGCTAACCAATTGATTCCAAAGCATTAGCTTGCCTATTCGGCCTAAACTATTGATTCCAAGGTAATTTTTTCCTTTCACTACAGGCTCCATTATTTTTGAGGATTAGATTTATACTTAAATATCCACCTTTTTTTTGCAGCATCAAAAATTTGTTGGATGTTAATTAACATCACAAAGCTACGCTAAACCCATTTGGTTTGCCATAATCAGAACAAGGTCAACCAGCCTATTGGAGTAGCCAATCTCATTGTCGTACCAAAGGATAAGCTGAGCAGTGTTGTTACTCACAACTTTAGTGGCCAACGAATCGAAAATGCAGGAGTATTCGCTGCCAATTACATCGCTCGAAACAATTGGGTCGGTTGCATATTTAAGAATATTGCTCATGCTACCTTGTGCATACTTCATTAAAAGACTATTTATCGACTCTTCAGTAACTTTCTCAGGAAAAGTAATAACCAGCTCCGAAAGTGCACCACAAACAATGGGCACGCGGGTTGATATTCCGTTAAACTTATTCTTTAACTCAGGAATAATGGTATGTATGGCACCAATTGCACTGGTTGAAGTTGGGATAATATTGTTGGCCGAAGCACGCGACCTGCGAAAATCATGATGAGGTGAATCGATTATGCGCTGATTATTGGTGTAAGGATGAACCGTATTTAGGAATGCTGATTCAATGCCAATCTCCTTGTTCAACAAGTTCAAGACTGGTGCAACGCAGTTGGCGGTACAGCTGGCATTGGAAATTATTTTATGCTTAGGGAGCAATTTATCTTCGTTTACCCCTATCACCACTGTAAAATCGAGCGCATCGGATGTTGGGCTCGAAAGGATTACCCGCTTTGCACCTGCATCAATATGCTGCTGCAGACTTTCGCGTGTGGTAAAATGACCCGACGACTCAACAACAATATCAACATCCCATTCTTTCCAGGGTATTTGCGAAGGATTTTCGTAGTGCCCAATATGTACCTGAAGGCCGTTTATATGCAATTTGTTATCAGCAACCCTTACCTCTTTTGTGAATTTCCCATGAACAGTATCGTACTTTAGAAGATAGAGAAGCATTTCATCGTCCATCAGGTCATTGATGCCAACCAACTCAATTTCTGGGTGGTGAGCCAATAATCGGAAGAACATCTTACCAATCCGTCCAAAGCCGTTAATCCCAATTCTTACCTTATTCATTGTAGCTTATTTAGGCTACAAAATTAGCATTATGAAACTTATAATAGCCAAAGAGTGTCTAAAAACACTAAAGCGCACTTCTTTCTAACCATATTGTAGTTCGTAATGACCTGAATAAATACTACCTGTATGCGCATCAACCGAAATGGCATCGCCCGAAGTTAAATTGAGTTTACCAAAGATGCATGCCTTTTTATGGCTCAAAACAACCATATCGCTACAGTTTACAATGCAAATTTTCCCAAGCCGCCCAGCAGTAACTGCCGCATGGGAGGTTGCCCCTCCGCGCGAAGTAATTAGACCATCACATTCAAAAATAATTGGGAGGTCGTCGGGTGTGGTATCAGAACTAACATAAATAAATTTACCTTCGGGGTTTAACTCCTTTTGCTTTGCCAAATCTTTTAGGTCGAAAACAATTACGCCATTCAGTATTGATGCTCCAATGGGAATTCCCTTGCCCAATAGTTTTGTTCTTGCAGGAAGCGCTTGGTACATAATTTTCACTTCTGGCTTATAAATCTGCTGGTCGCGGGTTTGCAAAACATACAAATCGTAGGGGTTGTCCGACTCAAAAGTGAACTCAATTTCCTGATGACCAAAATGCAGCTCGTTCACCAGTCTTTCGGCAAGTTTAAACAGCCGCTGGTATATTCTTGGCAACTCTGTCTGTAGCGATTTGTTTTTATCCCCTTTTTTGCCCTTTCTCTGATGCTCAGAAATTGGCAGCACGTTGGTTATCCCTCCTACCACATCATCGCCCTGACTTAATAGCGAGTAATCGCCGTTTAATCTCAACCCAGGATTTTCAGTGGCAGCATCGTAGGTAAAAACCACACCCGTTCCAGACGAACGATGAATATTCCCCAGAACCATGCACTGAATAATTACAGCAGTTCCCCACTCATCGGCAATCTGTAAATGTTTGCGATAGAGCTGAGCCCTTGCTCCGTCCCAGCTATCGAAAACAATATTTATTGCAGCAAAAAGCTGCTCGTAAATGTCGTCGTACAATGGAACTTTGCGCTTTGTGAGTAGCTCTTTGTATTCCATTGCAATTTCGCGCATCTGCTTGGGGTCGAAAAAGTCTTTAATCTCAGCACCAACGCTATCCTGATGCCTTGTAACTATACTATCGAAAACTGTTCGCTCAACCCCAAAAGCTTGTCCCCACGA